>DASUBC010000238.1:0-3804 GCA_035763465.1 Thermomicrobiales bacterium | reverse complement strand
AGTGATGTTTCGCCGCGCGGTGACGCGCCGGGCTTCGTGCGCGTCCTCGACGAGCGCACACTGGTGATCCCCGAGCGGCCAGGTAATCGCCGCTTCGACACACTCCGCAACATTCTGCAAACGGGTACAATCGGGCTGTTCTTCATTATCCCTGGCATCGAGGAGACGCTGCGGGTTAATGGCCGCGCCGTGCTGGTGCGCGATGCCGAACTGCTGGACAGCCTGACGGCGCAGGGCAAAGCACCCTGGCTGGCGATCACCGTCACAGTTGAGGAAGCCTTTCTCCACTGCGCCAAAGCTCTTAAGCGTTCCCGCCTCTGGGACACCACAACCTGGCCGGAACGTGCGGCACTGCCCTCACTGGCGAAGATGCTCCACGACCAAACCCATCCAACCAGCGCGACTGTAGCCGATTTGGAAGAATCCATCGCGGAAAGCTACGCGAAGCGGCTGTACTGAGCGAGGCGGGCAGTCGAGCAGAAGGTGCTCGTCGGCGCGGTGGTTGATGATAGGCGCGGTGCTGTGGAGGTGTTGCGCCGAAGAAATTCGGCGCGAAGGGCAGCGGCCACGAAGTCCCTATCGGGACTGGGATTTGGTCAACCCCGGTGGTCGTTATCCAGCCTCGGCACTGTCATGAACCCAGTCCCCACAGGGAGACTTTGTGGCGGCGCAGCCGCCCTTAGCCCCAGATTTCAATCCGAGGTGGCCCTCATCGGCACCGCGTCAGGAACCAGTCTCTGTGCCGGCCTGAACCGACTGCCCGACTGCCCGACTCGTCCGCCAGCTCCCCCAATAGTCCCATTTTACGGCGTCTGGACTATCTTTTCCGGAACCAGGCGAGCACAATGGCGTTATTCGGGTGGTATGCGCGCCCAATAGCCAGCATGTCGGCACTCGCCCGCCTGCTTCGGCGTGTCTGGCACACTACCGAGGACACTCGCTGCCTGTTCTGGAGGGGAACAACGATCATGGCCGACCGCGATGCCGCCCGGTTTCTGACCCGCCGCCAACTCTTGCGCCACGGTGGACGCCTGGCGCTCGCCTTGCCCGCGCTGGCGCTGCCCTGGCCGCTGACAGCGGTGGCCGCCGCCGCACCCGCAATCGGCGGGACGCGCGCGGGGGAGTGGGCCGTCACTGACGCAGTCACTGCCTTCACGACCGGCGCTGGCCAGCAGGCCCAGTTCGTCGCTCCCTATGCCTTCGGCGCGCTGGGCGCGCACTGGCCGTCCGGCAGCGCCGACGACCTCCACCTGGCGATCAGCGTCAGCGCCGATGGCGCTGCCTGGGGCGCCTGGCAGGTGATGCACGCCGACGGACACGGTGTCGCGCCCGATCCCACCAGTGGTTTCATGCCCGGGCGCAGCGATCGCACATTCGCCGAACTGGTGCAATTGCCTGCGAGCCGCGCGGTACGCTGTACCGCCGTAGATCACGAGGGGCAGCCACTGCCGCTGCCGGACGATCTGCGGCTGGTCTACATTGACGCCAGCGCCGGTCCGGACGCGGCCAGCGCAGCGTCGGAAGTGCAGGCGTTCGATGTCACGGCGGCGGCCAATCCGCCAGCGACGCCAATTGTGTCGCGCGCGAAGTGGGGCTGCGATGAATCGCTCCGCTTTGATAACAAGGGGCAGGAAATCTGGCCGCGTGAGTACTACACTGCCGAAAAGATCATCGTCCATCACACCGATACACCGAACGACCAGGACCCTTTGCAGGCCATCCGCTCGATTTACTACTATCATGCGATCACAAAGGGCTGGGGTGACATCGGCTATAACTTCCTGATTGACCGCAACGGCGTCATCTACGAAGGCCGGTACGGCGGCGATAATGTCGTCGGCGGCCACGCCCTGCAATACAACTATGGCAGTATCGGCATCGGCATGATCGGTTCCTATACCACCCAGCTCGATCCCTCACCGACCGAAGCAGCGCTCATCAAACTGACCGCCTATAAGGGGCGCTATATAGACCCGCTCGGCAGGTACTTCTTCATTGATAAGATGATCCCTAATATCGTCGGTCACCGCGACGTGCTAAGCACCACCTGCCCTGGCGACAAGTTCTATCCCCGTTTGCCGATCGTGCGGCAGAACGTCTCCGAAATCCTCGGCATGACGCCGACGATGAACGTCGCCATCACGAAGGTCAGCGGCGACAACTCGACCATCTTCATCGCCTCGCCGTACACCGTCACGGTGACCGTGCAAAACACCGGCACCTCCGTGATTCCGTCCTACTACGACAAAGGCTTGCTCTATCAGGATACCGACACCTACGACAGCAAGGGGATGCACAAAGTGCAAGGGCGCTTCCGGATCACCGCCGACCTCGCCGGCAACAAAAACGCCGGCACGGAGGCCGCGAATCCCTGGCGCTGGGGCTTCGGCCGGTCAATCAACCCCGGCGAGACCGTAGATGTCGCCTGCCGTATCACCTTTACCCAATCGGGGACCAAACAACTGCAATTCGGGCTGGTGCAAGAGCTGGTCGGCTACAAGCAGCAGGGGCTAGCCGGTCCAACAATCAACGTCATCAGCCCGGTCGATCCAGAACCGGAGCCTGCGGAGACTGGCGATAACCTGCTCTACTTTCCGGAAACGCAGCATACGCTACGTGGCGCGCTGCTACAGTACTGGCAGAAATTCGGCGGTCTCGCGCAGTTCGGCTATCCGCTGACCAGCGAGTTTGCCGAAATCAATGATGCCGACAATCAGGAATACACCGTGCAGTACTTCGAGCGCGCCCGCTTCGAACACCATCCGGAAAATGCCGGCACCGATTATGAAGTTCTGCTCGGGTTGGTGGGCCGGCGCTACCACGCGCTCGATAAGCCCGCCGCGCCAATCACGGACGGCACGCATTTCTACTTCCCACAGACCGGCCACAATCTCGGCGGCGGCTTCCGATCCTACTGGGAACAATATGGCGGCCTCTTCGTCTATGGCTATCCACTCACCGAAGAGATCGCGGAAATCAACCGGGTAGACAACAAAGCCTACACGGTGCAGTACTTCGAGCGCGCCCGCTTTGAATATCACCCCGAGAACACTGGCAAATCTCGGGTGCTGCTCGGTCTGCTAGGGCGGCAGCTCCTGCAAGACCGTGGCTGGCTCAAATAGTCGGCAGTCGTCGGTCGTCAGTCGTGAGTAGAGTACGGGCGATTCCGTTCCATAGAGAACAGCGCCGCGAGTTGTGCTCGCGGCGCTGTTCTTCGTTTCTGACGACTGCCGACTCGACGCCTACCGCGTCTCGCGGTGCAGGCGGTGCTGCCGGCAGCGTGGGCAGTACTTGCGGAGTTCCAGGCGATTGGGGTCGTTGCGGCGGTTCTTCTCGCTCGTGTAGTTGCGCTCGCGACACTCGGTGCATTCGAGCGTAATGACGATGCGGTCCGCCTTCCCTTTCTTAGCCATGGGGCACGTCCTTTCCCGCTTGGATGCGCTGGTCCCGGCTCACGAGGGAACCGGAACCAGCCATCAATAGCCCCTGCGATTCAGCCTACTTGGTAATGGCGGTGACGACGCCCGCGCCGACGGTGCGGCCACCCTCGCGAATGGCGAACCGGAGGCCCTGCTCGATCGCCACCGGCACCAACAGTTCCACACTCATCTGGATGTTGTCGCCCGGCATCACCATCTCCACCCCCTCCGGCAGCCCGATGCTGCCGGTCACGTCGGTGGTGCGAATGTAGAACTGCGGCCGGTAGCCGGGGAAGAACGGCGTGTGCCGCCCGCCCTCCTCCTTGGCCAAGACATACACCTCCGCCTGAAACTGCGTGTGCGGCGTGATGCTGCCCGGCTGCGC
>DASUBC010000237.1:0-5381 GCA_035763465.1 Thermomicrobiales bacterium | reverse complement strand
CAAGACCCGGCGGCCGACCTCCGCCCGCGCGCCTGCCGCCTCGACCGTGCCCGCGCCCTGCTCGGCGGCCAGCAGGCGCCCGCTACCGTGCCCGATATGCAGGCGCTCTTGCGCGACCACTATGGCGCGGACCTGGCCGGCAGCCAGGGCGAACTGCCCTCCATCTGTATGCACGTCGCGCCCGGCCGCGCAGGCGAAACCGCCTCCGCGCTCGTCGCCCACCTGCGGCCCGGCCGACCGCGCGAGTTGACCACGACTGTCTGGACGGCGTTCGGCTCGCCCTGCCTGAGCGTCTTCCGGCCCGTCTACCCCTGCGCCGTGGGCCTGCCCGCCGGTCTCGATCGCGGCGGCGCGACCTATGACCCCGACTCGCCCTGGTGGATTTTCGAGCGCCTGCAACGGCTCGTCATGCAGGCGCCCTCGCTCGCGCCCACTGTGCGTGGCGCGTTTGGCCGCCTGGAAGCGCGCTTTCGCGAGGAAGCCGCCGCGACCGAGGCCGACGCCACCGCGCGCCTGGCGGCGGGCGACCGCGCCGGCGCGCTCCGCCTGCTGCGAGACCTGGTCAATAGCACAACGACGCGCGCCATCACGGTCGCCCGCACACTGACCACCGAACTCGCCGCACGCGCGGCGGCGCAGGCCGACCCCGCCATGCAGGTGGTCTGGGCCGACCTGAACGCTGCGGCCGGCTTGCCAGGCGCTGTGCCGGCTGCGAGCGCGGCGGCGGATGATTGACCCTCACCCCTGGCTCACCGGGGTACCCACGTAGTGGGTCGCGCCGGTCCCCTCTCCCGTGGCGACGGGAGAGGGGTGCCGCCCGCAGGCGGCGGGGTGAGGGCTGTACCCTTCGAAGGAGCATCGGGATGACCAATTACGAAGCCCTCGGTGTGCGGCGCGTCATTAACGCCAGCGCACGGCTGACCAAACTCGGTGGGTCACTGATGCCGCCGGAAGTGCTCGACGCGATGCGTGAGGCGTCGGGCTGGTACGTGGATCTCTTCGACTTGCAACGCCGCGTCGGACGACGCCTGGCCGACCTGACGCAAAACGAAGCCGTCTATGTCAGTACCGGCGCGTCGGCGGGGCTGTTTCTGTCCACGCTCGCCTGCATGACCGGCGACGACCTCCACGCCATCGCGCGCCTGCCCGACACGACCGGACTACGCAACGAAGTCATCGTCCACCGCGCGCAGCGGATGCCCTACGACCCGGCGCTGCAACTCGCGGGCGGGCGCCTGGTCGAAATCGGTAACGCGCTGCAAACGTTCGACTGGGAACTGGAAGCCGCGTTCACCGGCCGCACGGCGGCGGTCTTCTACGTCGCCGGGGAGCATCTCAACCACGGTGCGCTACCCTTGTCCGATGTCATCCGCATCGCCCACGCGCACAGCGTGCCGGTGATTGTGGACGCCGCCGCGCAGTTGCCGCCGGTGGACAACCTCTGGCGCTTCACGCGCGATCTCGGCGCGGACCTCGTCGTCTTCAGCGGCGGCAAAGACCTGCGCGGGCCGCAGGCGAGCGGCATGATCGCCGGCCGCGCGGACCTCATCGAAGCCTGCTACACGCACGGCGCGCCGCACCAGCGGTTCGGGCGCCCGATGAAGGTGGGCAAAGAGGAAATGATGGGGCTGCTGGCGGCAGTCGAGCGCTACCTGCGCCTGGACCACGTGGCTCGGCAGGCCGGCTTCGAGGCGACCGTCGCCGCCTGGATCGCGGCGCTGGACGGCCTGCCTGGCGTCCGCGCCAGCCGCGCTTTCCCGAACGAGGCGGGGCAACCGGTCCCACGCGTACTGGTGGAGATTGACCCGGCGGTCAATGGCCTGACGCCCGGCGGCGTCGTGCAGGCGCTGTGGGAAGGCGACCCGGCGATTGCGGTCGCTGGCGGACACCCGCACGGCTTCTACCTGACGCCCGACTGCCTCGAACCGAGCGAGGAGATGCTCGTCGCCGAGCGCGTGCGCGCCGTGCTGCGCTCGGCCCAGACCACCATGCGAATCGCGGTCGCGGCGGCGACGCCCGACCGTGCGAGCTAGTACACAGGAGGCAATGCCCGTGACCCCCGAAGAGAAAATGGCGTCTCTCGGCCTGACCATCACTGCGGTCGTGCCCACCAACGCGCCGCTGGTACCGTGGGTGCAGACCGGCAACCTGCTCTACATGTCGGGCCGCACGCCCGACCGCAGCGGCAAGAAGTGGCAGGGGCAACTCGGCACGGACTACACCACGGCGGAGGGCAAGGAGGCGGCGCGCGAAGTCGCCTGGAGCCAGCTCTGCGCGGCGAAGTCGGCGCTCGGCGAACTCAGCCGCGTCAAGCGCGTGGTCAAGGTGCTGGGCATGGTGAACAGCGCCCCCGGTTTCTCCGAGCAGCCGCAGGTCATCAACGGCTTCTCCGAACTGCTGGTCGAAGTCTTTGGCGAGGCCGGCCGCCACGCGCGCTCCGCCGTCGGCATGGCCGGGCTGCCGGGCAACGCGCCGGTCGAGGTCGAGGTGATTTTTGAGATCGAGGCGTGAAGGCGTGCGTGGCCTGGCGGGAATGTCCCTCGGATTGCGGATAGGCGGTGGTCGGTTGGTGGTGGCCCCGGATTGAAATCCGGGCCTGGACACCCTAACGGGTGGACGAAGTCCGCTCTGCGGACTGTGGCCGACCGGCACATATGGCGTTTCCAACGTAAGTCTATCCCAGTCCGCGGAGCGGACTTCGCCAGGCGCTAGCCTGCCCAGCACGGGATTTCAATCCCGTGCCCATCCCGCCAGGCCACGCACTCACTCCTACGGAGGGCTACATGCCGATTGAGTTTGGCTACAACCCACCGACCGGCGACCGGGGCATCGAGCACGTCAACCCGCGCACCTTCGTGCAAGACCTGACGCGCGTCTGCGATGTCGCCAGTAAGTGCTTCTCGTCCTTCTGGGTCTCCGACCATTTCCAGTCGGCGGACCGCTTCCGGCTGGAGTGCTGGACGCAATTGACCTGGCTGGCGGCGCGCTACCCCACGCCGCAACTCGGCACCATCGTCATGGCGAACTCCTACCGGCATCCACCGCTGCTCGCCAAGATGGCCGCGAGTTTGCAGACGTTCAGCGGTGGCCGCCTCATCCTCGGCTACGGCGCGGGCTGGCTGGAGGACGAATACCACGCCTATGGCTACCCCTTCCCCAGCGCCCGCGTCCGCATCGCCCAGATGGTCGAGGGCATCCAGACGATTAAGGCGCTGTGGACCGAATCACCGGCCACGTACCAGGGACAGTACTATCAGGTAAAAGACGCCTATTGCGAGCCGCGCCCCGACCCGCTGCCGCCCATCCTCATCGGCGGTGACGGCGAGAAGTATCTGCTGCGCGCGGTCGCCGAATACGCCGACTGGTGGCTGCCGTTCAGCCGCGACCTGGCGGTGCTGGAACAGAAGTGCAACGCGCTGCGCGAGCACTGCCGGGCGGTCGGGCGCGACTACGACAGTATTCGCAAGACCTACACGCTGCGCGTCCACCTCGGGCGCACGCGCGCCGAGGCCGAGCGCACGGTCAATCCGGCGGTGATGAGGAATGACCCGCCGTTCGTCGGCGACCCCGCCGGCCTGCGCGACTACTTGCAGCAGTTCATCGCACTCGGCTTCGATCTCTTCCAGCTCGTCTTTCCCGGTTTCCCCGCCACCGACGATATCGAACTCTTCGCCGACAAGGTCTTGCCGGCCTTTCAATAACCGTGAATGAGGAGAGAGGAATGCGCCTGGCGCTGCTCGGTTACTATCACGAGACCAACACCTTCGCGACGACGCCGACCGACTACCCGCGCTTCGCGCGCAACGGCGTGCTGCGCGGCGCGGAAATCGTCCAGCAGCACCGTGACGCCCAGTCCACCGTGGCGGGCTTCCTCGAAGCCGGGGAGCAGCCGGGCGTCGAAGTGGTGCCGCTCTACTTCACGAACGCCGAACCATCCGGCCTGATCCCGAGTGAAACCTTCGAGCGCATCGCCGACGAGGCACTGCACGAACTCGGCGCGCATGGCCCGTGGGACGGCGTGCTGCTGGCGCTGCACGGCGCAGCGGTCGCGGAGAACTTTCACGACGCGGACGGCGAGTTCGCCGCACGCGTGCGGGCGCTCGTCGGGCCGGACATGCCGGTCGGCGCGGCGCTCGACCTCCATGCCAACCTGACCGAGCGCTTCATCGAGGAGACGACCGCGACGATCCTCTACCGCACCAACCCGCACCTCGACGCGCGCGTCCGCGCCCGCGAGTGCGCCGACATCATCATCCGCACGGTGCGCGGCGAAGTACAGCCCGTGCAGGCGCTGGAGACGCCGCCGCTCGTCGTCAATATCATCAAGCAGTTCACCGGCGAAGAGCCGATGCGCGGCACGATGCAGGACGTCGAGGCGGTCATCGCACGGCCGGGGATGCTCACCGCCAGCGCAATTATGGGTTACCCCTACGCCGACGTGCCGGAGATGGGCATGTCCTTCCTCGCCGTCCACGACGGCGACCCCGCCGCCGCGCGCGACGGAGCCCGCTGGCTGGCCCGCCGCGCCTGGGACCGCCGTGAGCAATTCGTCGGTGACACGCCCGGTCCGGAAACGGCCCTGCGCCGCGCGATGGACGCCACACGCTGGCCGGTCGTGCTGCTCGATGTCGGCGACAACATCGGCGGCGGCAGCCCGGCCGATTCCACCATCCTGCTGGCGGCGGCGCAGCGGCTGGGGACGCGCGGCTACCTGCAATCGCTCTACGACCCCGAAGCCGTGGAAGCCTGTGTGGTCGCCGGCGTCGGCGCGACGGTGAAACTCTCGGTCGGCGGCAAGACCGACCACCAGCACGGCGAACCGGTGCGCGTCACCGGCCGCGTGCGACTGCTCTCCGACGGCAAATTCGAAGACCCGCGCCCGACGCACGGCGGCTGGCGCTTCTTCAACGGCGGCACGACCGCCGTGCTCGAAACGACCGACGACCACACGCTCGTGCTGACCAGCGAGCGCATCGGCAACACCAGCATCGAGCAGATGTACTCGCTCGGCATCCGCCCGGAGGACAAGCGGATCGTCGTCGCCAAGGGTGTGCAGTCGCCGCGCCCGGCCTACGCCCCGATCGCCGCCGAAATCATCGTCGTCAACACGCCCGGCATCACTTCGTCCGACCTCGGCGGCTTCACCTACCACCACCGCCGCCACCCGCTCTACCCGTTCGAGGCGGGGGCGACGTATTAGCGGCGGGTTACAGGTTGCAGGTTGGCAAGTTGCAGGTTTTTGCAGATAAGCATGGTGCTCGCCAAAGAAACTTGTAACCTGTCAACCTGCAACCTGTAACCCGCCCCTACGGCACGTTGTTCGGCCCGTAGTAACTCGTCAGCGCCTGCCAGAGCAGCTGCGCGCACCAGCGGCGGGAGGC
>DASUBC010000236.1:0-27582 GCA_035763465.1 Thermomicrobiales bacterium | reverse complement strand
GAGCGACACATAGTCGCGCATCGCCCAGCACGCGGCGATGAGGTCGGCCGGACCGGCCAGCCAGCCGATTCGCAGCCCCGGCAGACCGAACGGCTTCGACACCGTGCCGACACTGATCGCGGCGTCGCCCAGGTCGCGCATGGGCGGCGCGAGCGGCGCGCTGCCAGGGATGTCGAGCCAGCGGTAGGCTTCGTCACAGAGCACCCGCGCGCCGAGCGACGTGGCGAGGTCGTAGACGCGCGTCAGGTCCGCCGCCGACAGCATCGCGCCGGTCGGGTTGTGCGGCGTATTGACAACGATCAGTCTGGTGCGCGGCGTCACCAGGCGTGCGAGTTCGTCCAGGTCATAGCGAAAGCCATTTTCCGGCCGCAGCCGCCAGAGCGACACGTCGCAGCCAATGGCGCGCGGCACGCTGTAGAGCTGCTGGTAGGCCGGGTAGACCGCGACGACATGGTCGCCCGGTTCGAGCAGCACATTGAAGGCCAGAAAGTTCTCCTCGATCGCGCCCGTGGTCACCAGAATGTTCTCCGGGCCGGTGGCGCGATACGTCGCCGCCAGCAACGCGCGCAGTTCGCGTGAACCGGGCGCCTCGCTGTAACCGAGGCGCGTATCAAGCAACCGCGCCAGCGTGCGTTCGCGCTCCGCCGGGCCGGCGAAGTCCAGCAGCTCATTCATGGTCAGCGGCAGAATCCCACTCTCCGCGATGTCGAACTCGACCTGCGTCTCCCAGGTCGTCATCCAGCGTTCCAGCGCGAACGTCTCGATCTTCACATGAACTCCTGCGGGTCGAAAGTCAAAGGTCGAAGGTCGAAAGTCTCGCCTGACAAAGCGGTGGGCTGGCTACGAACACCGGCTAACAGACAGCCCCTGCCCCTTCACGAGCGACTTTTGACTTTTGACTTTTGACCTTTGACCATTCCCCGCCATCAGACCTGTAACCCTACGTTAAACGCCGAATGCCGACAACCCCGAGAGGCCATCGGCATCCATGCGATCCGATCCGCGACATCCAGCGCAACCTTACGGTCCCTCTGAACCGGAAACGACCGAGCCGTGCCCGAAAGCATCCTCTTGTCGGTCCACCGCTTTCGGCGTTCCAGTGCGCTCTTGCGAGTGTACTGCATCACCGGCAGCGGGCGCGTTCCTGATGTACGTACGATAGCATGGCCGTGCCAGGTTGTCAAGAGGGTAATTGCGCGAATATTGCCCGCAGTCGCCGTCTCGTTGTGCGATAGTAGCTGCGCGGACTGCCGGGGGGCGCTGGACGGTTACCTGAGAGGATACGTTGAACGTGGCAAGCATCATCTTGTTCGTCGTCGTGGTTGCCTTTGCCTGGAACCTGGGTGTCCATTACACCGGCGCGGTGATGGGGATGCCGCACGCTTCGCGCGCCATCGCGGTCTGGCCGGCGCTGGTGCTGATCGGTATCTTCACGATCGTTGGGGCGACCTTCGCCAGCGGCGGCGTGCAGGAGACGGTCGGGCTGCACATTATTGACGCTGGCCGCGTCACGGTCCCCGACGCGACCGCCATCGTGCTGGCCGCCGGTATCCTGACAATGATTTACAACTACTATAAAGTGCCCACGTCCACGATCCAGATTCTCGTCTTCTGCGTCGTCGGCGTCGGGCTGGCGGGCGGCATCCCGGTGGCCTGGAGCACGATCGGCCGGCTGGCGGTGCTCTGGGTCTGCGCGCCGGTCGTCGCCTGCGGCCTCGGGTTTCTCTTCACGCGTCTGCTCGACCTCGCCATTCCGCCCGCCGCTGCGCGCGCGCAGGTCAGCGAACAGGTCGCGCCGCTGGTGTTGGCGGGAGGAAGTGGCAGCGCCGCCACTGTGGCCGAGCGTGCCGGGGCTACGGGAGTGGGCGCGCGCTGGTTTCCGGCGGTTGCGGAGCCGTTGCGAGACGACGTGCGAGACCGGGCGCTGGCGACGCGCCGCCTGCCGGCCGATCTCACGCTGGCGGCGCTGCGCTGGCTGCCGGGCTTGCTCGTGCTGGTAGGGGTCGCGGCGTCATTCGTCCTCGGCGCGAACGATGTCGCCAACGCCACCGGCGCGCTGGTCATGACCCATCAGTTCTCCACGACCGTCGCCGGGCTGATCGGCGGCGTGGCGATGGCGGTCGGTGGGCTGACCTGGGGCCGGCGCATTTTGCGGACCGTCGCGTTCGATGTCGTCCACATGGACCTTTCGATGGCGAGTGCGGCGCAAGGCGTCCAGGCGCTGGTCGTCATCGCGGCCGTCACGCAGGGTCTGTTCACCTCGATGAATCAGGCGCTGATCGGCGCGATGGCCGGCGCCGGTCTCGCGCGCGGCCAGCAAACCGTGCAGTGGAAGCAGATCAAGGGCATCCTGCGCGGCTGGCTGATCGGCCCACTCTCCGGCCTGACCCTGGCCGCCGCGCTCGAACTCATCGTGCGGCTGCTCACGCGCTGAGTACTTCAGCGCAGCAGGGAACGGATTGAACCGCAGAGCACGCAGAGAGGAACGCAGAGAGAACGATTGACAGTCTTCTCTCCTCGTTCTCTGTGGCTGCGATGAAGTTCGTGGTAAATCGGTTCTTCCCTCTGCGGTCTCTGCGTGTTCTGCGGTTCAATCCGTTCCCTGTCGTGCCGCCAATGCTGACGATGTGCCGTGCGGTAGGCTAGAATGGCGTTATACAGTGCAATCTGCGCCCGTCTGGCGCGCATGGTAGATGAGGCAGGCATGACCGGCACGAAGCTGCAAGAACGCGAGGCCGCTCCCGCGAGGAAACACCACTATCCCGCCATTGCCGTGGATATGATCATCTTCACCGTTGTGGACGATGATCTCCATGTGCTGCTGATCCAGCGCCGGGGCGAGCCGTTCGCCGGTCACTGGGCGATCCCTGGCGGCTTCGTTGACGAGCACGAATCACTCGATGACGCGGCGGCGCGCGAACTGCGCGAGGAGACCGGCGTGTCCGACGTCTACCTGGAACAGCTCTACACCTTTGGCGCGCCTGGTCGCGACCCGCGCGGCCGGGTCATTTCCGTGGCCTACTACGCGCTGCTGCGCCAGCCGCCGCCGGTTGAAGCCGCCGATGACGCCGCCAACGCACGCTGGTTCCCGCTCCGCGCATTGCCGCCGCTGGCGTTCGACCATGCCGCTATCCTCGACTATGCGCTGGCGCGCGTCCGCAACAAGGTCGAGTACACCAACGTGGTGTATAGTCTGCTGCCGGACGAATTCACGCTGACCGAACTCCAGCGCGTCTACGAAATTATCCTGGGTCGCCCGCTCGATAAGCGCAACTTCCGGAAGAAGATCAATTCGCTCGACCTGGTCGAACCGACCGGCAGCGAGCGGCGTGACGGCGCGCACCGACCGGCCAGGCTCTACCGCTTCCACACGCGCCGGCCCATGCTGGTCGAAATCTTCTGACCGCCAGCGTCCGTACAGCCCGATTCGTCGCCATGTGCCAGGACCATTCGGCTCTTGTCGCCCGGATCGCCGCGCGCCATACTCCGGACAACGTGACCGTGAGGCGCCGCGCGCACTTGCGCGCTGGATCACCATCGAGTACAACTTGGGCCATCTTCCGCCATCAACGGTGATGGGACGCAGCTGACGACACCGCCAATGTGGTCAGGTGCTGTGTGGACACCCGTGACGGCCAGCGGCTGCGCGGGGAGGTGGAGGGAGACAAATGACCCGCCCTAGCGCTGGTTACCGGCGCGTCCTGGCGCTCGCCGCGCTGGCGTTGCTCGCCAGCCTGTTCTGCATCCCCGGCGCCGTGCGCGCCGCCGGGCCGACACGCGACCAGGCGCTCGTGCCGCCGGTGCTGCCCTTTCCTGGCGCAGTGACGTTCCATGTCTACGCCACGCCCGAGGGCCTGGTCGGCGGCACGACCGCCAATGGTCACGTCATTCAGCCGCACGACCGTTTTGTGTCGTTGCCCTCGCGCCTCGGTCTGTCCAGCAAGGACGGTCACGAGAAGCAAGTGCTGATCACCTACAAGGGGCGGCAGGCCACCGCCCCAGTGTGGGACGTTGGCCCGTGGAACATCAAGGACAACTACTGGGATCCGCCCGCACTCCGCGAGACCGGCAAAGACCTGCCGCGCGGCTGGCCCGCCGCCCAGGCCCAGTATTTCGATAAGTATATGGGCGGCATCAGCGATAAGGGCTATCAGGTGCGTATTCCCGCCGGGATTGACATCGCCGACGGCACGTTTTACGACGACCTCGGCATGACCGACAACGACTGGGTTGATGTAACGTTCCTCTGGCTCAGCCCCGGTTCGGCCACGACGATTCAGCCGATTCCGGCGGCCGTGCGGGCGCCGATCGCGCCGTTCACCTCGACCGCGACCCGCCGCTACTTCGCCGAGAGCGGCCATAGTCTCAGTGACACGTTCAAGCAATACTGGGAGGCGAACGGCGGCCTGGCGCAGTTCGGCTTCCCGCTCACCGAACCGTTCCAGGAAGTCAGCGCCGACGATGGCAAGACCTACACAGTGCAATACTTCGAACGCGCCCGCTTTGAGGCGCACCCGGAGAACAAGCCGCCCTACAACGTGCTGCTCGGGTTTCTAGGCAAGAGTTTTCATGGCCCCGATCCAGCGGTGACTGCGGCGTCGAATGCGCGCTTCTTCGCCGAGACCGGCCACAACCTGAGCGGCGACTTCCGAACTTACTGGGAGCAGCAGGGCGGGCTGGCGCGGTTCGGTTTTCCGATCACCGAGCCGTTCAAGGAGAAAAGCCCGACGAACGGGCAGGTCTATACGGTACAATACTTCGAGCGCGCTCGCTTCGAGGCGCACCCGGAGAACAACGCGCCGTACAATGTCTTGCTCGGTCAACTCGGCCGGCAGCTGCTCGACCTTCGCACGGCGCCTTCGCTGAAGTAACTGCTGACCCGACCAGTCCTGGAGCCTTCATGAACCTGCGCCGTTCCTGGCGTCTCGTGACGTGCGCCATCGTGCCCGAGCTCTTCTTGCTGCTGACCACCGCCTGCGGCACGCCGCAGGCCGCTTCCACATCCGTGACGAACACGTCATCCGGCAGCCTGGCGCTGGCGCCAACCGCCACCGTGGAAGAACCCGCCGCGCGCTGTCACGCTGTCTTGCAGGGCGGCCAGCACGCCTGCCCGCTTACGCCGGCGCCGGTCACGGCGACGCCAGGCACCCTGGCATCGCCCGCCGCCAGTCCTGGCGCCACGGGCTACCTGGCCGGGCGCGCGACGATCGGCCCGCTCCAGCCGGTCGAGCGACCCGGCGCGCAGCCGACACCGCCGCCGGCGGTCTGCACCGCCCGCGCACTGACGGTCTACACCGCCGACGGCCAGACCGCCTTGACGACGTTCAATCTCCAGCCGGACTGCACGTTCCAGGAGGCGCTCGCGCCTGGTACGTATGTAGTCCGCCTTGCCGGGCAGCAGAATGGCCCCGGCCGCGCCCGCAATCTCCCCCAGACAATCCAGATCACCGCCGGCCAGACGACGCAACTCGACATCAGCATTGACACTGGTATTCGCTGACGCGAGTAGCGAGTAGGGAGTGATCCTGGTCAGCGCGCTGGCTGATAGCAGGCGCTGAACAGCTATGCCACTTCGCCGCGATAGCGACCGGCGCGCATTCGTGATACAGTCTTGATGGCTTCTTTATATTTGCCGGCCGCACACACGCGGCAGGTGGGATAAGGGCACGCGGCATGTATTGTGCGGCTGGTGCGGAGAGAACATGAGCGTGCGGCGACGAGGCGGCTGACCAGTACGCCCGCTGTTTCGTGACTGGGGAGGCGGTTTCAGGCAAGCGCGAGGAGGAGGGGTTATGGCGCTGAGGAACGAATCCACAACTGATGTGTCCACGCCCGAGGTGGCCGGGCGCGCGGTGGTGCCCTTTCGCCGCCGTACCCGCGCCGGCCGGCTGGTGGAGACGGCGCTCGACCTGCTCGTGCCGGCCGAGCAACGCACGTTCGCGACCCGGCTCTGGGACGGCTCGGTGCTGCCCTCCCCGCGCGGTCAGGCAGACTGGACATTCGTCGTGAATACACCGGCGATCTTCCGGCAGATTTTCCTCCATCCCGATGAACTGGCGCTTGGCGAGGCGTTTCTGCGCGGCGATTGGGACGTGGAGGGCGAGTTAGAGCGGGTCTTCGAGGTGGCCGAATCGGTCGCCAACTACCGCCCTCGCCCGCGTGATCTGTTTCACCTGGCGCCGCTCCTGACACTGGGCGACAAGCATCCGGACGACGGGCACGCCGAGGAGCATCGCGCCGACCTGCATGATGATCGCGCGCATACGATGACGCGCGACAAGCAGGCGATTCACTATCATTACGATGTCGGGAACGATTTCTACGCGCTCTGGCTCGACAAGGAAATGGTCTACTCCTGCGCCTACTTCGCGACCGGCACGGAGGATATTGACACGGCGCAGCAGGCCAAACTCGACCATATCTGCCGCAAACTGCGGCTCCAGCCAGGCGAGCGTTTTCTCGATGTCGGTTGCGGCTGGGGCGCGCTAGTGCGGCACGCAGTCAAGCATTACGGCGTGTCCGCCGTCGGCATTACCCTTTCGGAGGAGCAGGCGAAACTGGCGCGCGAGCGCAGCGCCGCCGAGGGGCTGGCCGACCGCTGCCAGATCGAACTGCGCGACTACCGTGACCTGCCGACCAGCTGGTTCGACAAGGCTGCGAGTGTGGGCATGGCCGAGCACGTTGGCACGGCGAACCTGGCGACCTATTTCGGGTCGGTCTTTCGCGCGCTCCGGCCCGGTGGCCTGTTCCTGAATCACGCGATTGCCCTGCGTCCCCAGGTGCATGGGCGAACCGACAGTATGCTGGGGCGGCGCAATCACCATTCCTTCATTGACAAGTATGTCTTTCCCGATGGAGAGTTGCAGGCGATTCATCGCTCGCTCGAATTCGCCGAGCAGGCCGGCTTCGAAGTGTGTGACGTCGAAACGCTCCGCCGCCACTACGCCCTGACCTTGCGGCAGTGGGTGCGGCGCCTGGAAGCGCGCCACGCGGAAGCCGTCGCCGCGGCCGACGAGACGACGTATCGCATCTGGCGGCTCTACATGTCGGGCGCGGCTCACAATTTTCAGGTTGACCGGCTGGGATTGTATCAGTCACTGCTCTCGCGGCCGGAAACCGATGGTGGCTGCGCGCTGCCGCTGACCCGGGCCGATCTTTATCGTGAGGCGTGAGTGCGCGAGGCGTGAGGGCGTGAGTCGTGAGTGGCTTGGGACTGGCGTCGCGCCAGCAGACAAGCACCGTGGTAACGTGAACCTTTCTCGCGACTCACGCACTCACGCCTCGCGCCTCGTGTAAGAAAGGGGAACGACATGGCGAAGAACGGCGCCCGGACAATCGAACAATTGGAACGCGAGATAGCGCGCCTGCGTGAGCGTTTGGCGGGCGATGAGCACACCACCAGCCCGGCGGGGTTCCTGGGTGGCTTCGCTCTTGGCGCGCTGGCCGGTGGTGTGCTTGCGCTGATCTTCGCGCCGCAGGCAGGTGACCAGACACGCGACCAGTTGCGCGACGCAAGCGACGCCATCTTGCTGCGCGGTCGCGCCGGCGAGTCCGACACGCCAGTGGCGAGCGCCGAGGCGCCCACGCCGGTTAGCCCAGCTATGCCCGCGTCTTCACCCGCCAGTCCCGCGATGGCGTTCTCCGCGCCTGCCGCGCCCGCTCGGGTGGACGAGCCGGCGGGTCTGTCTGCCCCCAGCGCCGATGTCAACGCAGCTCCGGCGGAGGTTCCGCCCCCGCCGCCTCCGGTTATGGCGTCACCCGCGCCACCGGCTCCAGCCAGCGCGGACGTGCCTACACCCGCGCGGCAGCCCGCCGAGAATCTACCGCCCAGCCTGCCCGGCGAAGGCGGACATTGCCCCTATACCCACCCGATCAAAGGCAACAAGAGCAGCAGCGGCGAATTGATCTACCATCTCCCCGGCACTCGCTTCTACGAGCGCACCAACCCGGAAGTCTGCTTCGCCACGGAAGAGGCCGCGCGAGCGGCTGGCTTCCGGGCAGCGAAGGGATAGGGGATAGGGGATAGTTGCTCACCATCAGGCAGTGCTGATCTACCAGCACGGTGCTGACAAGAGACTATCCCCTATCCCCTATCCCCTACTCGTCGTCCGCCAGAGCGACAGCGCCAGCAGCGCCAGGGCCGCGAGCGGCATCAGCCACCAGGCAGGAATGGCGGCGTGTGCGAGCGCCGCCGTCACCGCGAGCGCGATGACCACGCCCGCCGCCACGGTCCAGTCGTCGCCGACGATGAAGTCGTACCAGAACTGCACGAAGCCCGTGATGTAGCGCATCGCTTAATCTCCTGTGCCGCGCGCCGGCGTCGCGGCAGCCAGCGCCCGCTCGTGCTGCTGGCGCAGCATCGTCACCAGGCCAAATGACACCAGAAGAACGAACGCCAGCACGCCGAGAATCAGTACCTCGCCGCCCGGCCAGGTGACGCCCGCCCCCTCGGCGCCCCAGAAGATGCCGAAGGTCGTTAGCATGACGCCGACAGCGAACTTCATCGTATTCTCCGGCACCCGGCTGAGTGGCGCATGAACCAGCACGCCGACCAGGCCGACGATGATGAGCGCCGCCGCCGCGCCCGCCGCCGCCAGCGGAATGCTGCCCTGCGTGCTGCCGAAGGTGAGTACAATGAAGGCAACCTCCAGCCCTTCAAGAAAAACGCCCTTGAAGGAGAGGGTGAACGCATACCAATCCATGCCGGCGCGCAGCACCGTGCCCGCCTGGCGCGCATCCTCAAGTTCGCGGCGGTAGATCGCATCCTCGTCGTGCAACGCCTTGTAGCCGCTGGCGCGCAGAATCGCCTTACGGAGCCATTGCAGGCCGAAAATCAACAGGAGCGCGCCGACCACCAGTCGCAGGACGTCAATCGGGATCAGCGTCAGCGCCGGTCCCAGCACGGCGACGACGACCGCCAGCGCGACGGTCGCCGTGGCGACACCGACCAGCGCGGAGCGCCAGCCGCGCGTCACGCCGACAGCCAGCACGATCGTCAACGCCTCGACCATCTCGACGGCCGAGGCCAGGAACGCGGCCAGCACGAGAAACACCGCACTCATGCGTCTGCCTCCTTCTTTACGTCCATGGCCCGCAACGATGTACCGCGCACGTTCGCGACCGGTGTGGGCAGCGCGGGCGCGTCGCTGTCGCCATCGTCACCACGACGCCGGTAGACTTCGTGCTCGAATTCGTTCAGCAATTCCTGGCAGCGTTCGATCCACATGGTCACGTCGCCGCGCCGGCTGGCCCCGAACCAGTCGCGGGCGACGATGCGGTCGAACCAGCGCCGGATTTTCTCCAGGTCTTGCCCGATCTCCTCGGCTTCCTCGAAGGAATAGTTCTGGCGAAAGTGCTCGAACTCCACCTCCTTGACGAACTTCGTTTCGCACTCCTCGATGATCTCGGCGTATTCCTTGTCACGCAGCGCGCGAAAGGCCGCGACAATGCGTTCCTCGTCGGCGGCTTGCAGGCGCGGGATGTCGAAGAGCGTATATTCGCCGCCCAGGTCCGGGATACGCGCCGCGATCCGCGACAACTCGTTCAGCAAGGCCGGTTCAGCCGGCAAAATACAGACGCACTGCTGCAAGTACAGCGTGCCGAGGCGCTTCAGGTCGCGCCAGACGCCCACGCGTTTGCTGGCTGGTTCCGTAGGCACCCGGTAGACCAACAAGACCCAGGCACGCGCCGTGGTCGTGCGCTCGTCACTCATGTCATTCCCACCAGTAGTCTACAGACGATACGGCTGTAATTATGTTACGCCTGTACAACGTTGCTGGCAAGCGGTCGCAGCGCGAATAGTTCGCCGAATCCGAACCGTTATGGAGCCAGCACAGACATTGTTGTGCGCGCATGGTAGGATTAGTGTAGTACGCAGTCGCGATCGGGTGACCATACCGGAGTAGCGCCGGCTACTCAGTGCGGGTCGTTGTGCGCCTGCCGCGCATTGGTGGAAAGGGAAACTGGCGTGAGCATGTCGGCCTGGGCGCCAGATGAGGCGCCACTCGACCGGCCAAGCGTAGCCCGTATGTACGACTATTACCTGGGCGGGTATCACAACTTTGCGATTGACCGGCAGGCAGCGGAGAAGGCGATCGCAATCTACCCCGATCTGCCGCTGGTCATGCAGGTAAACCGGGCGTTCCTACGCCGGGCGGTGCAGTATGTTGTCGCGCAAGGCGTCACGCAGTTTCTCGACATTGGCTCTGGTATTCCCACCGTCGGTAACGTGCATGAGGTCGCGCAGGCGGCCGATCCCACAGCGCGGGTTGTCTACGTAGATAGCGACCCGGTGGCCGTGGCGCACGGTATGACCATCCTGCAAGGCAACGCGCAGGCGATCACGATCCAGGCCGATGCCCGCCGCCCGGAGGAGATTCTGGCTCACCCCGACGTACGGCAACTACTCGATTTCACCAGGCCGATCGCGGTGTTGCTCGTCGCGTTGCTGCACTTTGTCCTTGACGACGCTACCGCCACGCAGCTGGTTGGCGCGCTACGCGAGGCGATTCCGCCAGGCAGTTATCTGGTAATTTCCCATGCTACGACTGAAAGTGTGCCGGCCGAGACTGGCGCGCAGATGTCGCGCCTCTATACGACGACCGGCACGGGGATTAAAGCGCGCTCACAGACGGAAATCGAGGCGTTCTTCGCCGATTTCACGCTGGTCGCGCCAGGCGTCGTGTATGCGCCACTCTGGCGGCCAGAAGGCCCTGATGACCTGCTGCTGGATCACCCCGAGCGCGCGATTACGTCGGCCGGGGTAGGACGTAAACCCTAGCCGGGTCGTGTAGTGACGAGGCGTGACGTGCTTGATGCGGCGGACGTAACCCGACTTCGTGCAACGCTGCTGGCGCGGCGCGAGACGATTGCCGACGATTGGTTTCGCGCGGTCGCGGGCACGAGCTACGTGCCGCTCAGTACGCACGATGTCCGGCTAGAACTTGCCAGCCTGGTAGACCGCGTCATTGACGCGCTCTTCCAGGAACCATTCGACCAGGGCCGGGCGCGGGCGATTGGGGCGGCGCTGGCACAACTGCACTATATCCAGCCAGCGGCGCTCGGTGGCACACAGGAGGCGCTGGGCCGCCAGCTCAGCGCGCAATTGCCCGATGCGCCCGCGCCCTTCCGGGCGCGCGTGGCGGCGTTCCTCGGCGGGCTGGCAACCGGCTTTTCGCGCGAGGTGCGCGATCAGATTCTCGCTGAGCAAGAGGCCATCCGCGGCGCGTTGCTCAGCGAACGCCAGCGCGCCGAGGAAGCCTTGCGCGAGAGTGAGGCGCGTTTCCGGGCGATTTTTGCCGGCGCGGCGGTTGCCATCGCCGTTGCGGGGACCACGGGGCAGCTCTTGGAGGCGAACCCGGCCCTCCAGCGGTTGCTGGGGTACACGGAGGAGGAACTCCGCGCGGCGTCGTTTATCCAGTTTATGCATCCGGACGACATTGCGGCGGAAATGACCCTCTTCCGCGAGCTGGTGAGCGGCCAGCGGAACCATTACGAGATCGAAGAGCGGTTCCGGCATAAAGACGGCCATGTGGTCTGGGCGCATATGACCGTGTCGCTCGTGCGTGACGCGCAGGGGCGGCCTCAGTTCGCCATCGGGATGGGCGAGGACATCACCCCGCGCAAGGAAGCCGAGGCGACGATCGCGCGGCTCCATACTGACCTGGAGCAGCGTGTCGTGGAGCGCACCGCGCAACTCACCGCCGCCAATCGGGATTTGGCGGACGAAGTCACCAGACGCACCTGGGCGGAAAGCGGGCTGCGTTTTCTCGCCGGCGCGAGTGAGACGCTGGCGTCTTCGCTCGATTACCAGGCGACCCTGACGAGTGCCGCATACCTCGTCGTGCCGGCGCTGGCCGACTGGTGTGTGATCGACATGATTGGCGATGACCGCACGGTTCGGTATCGTGCCACTGCCCATGCCGATTCGGCGAAAGGGGATTATCTCCGGCGGTTAGGCGAGCGATACGCGCCGGATCAGCACACGCTGGCGCCAATTCTCACGGTGTTGCAGACGCGGCAGCCGGTGCTGGCGCCCGTGGTCTCGGCGGCGGAGGCGGAAGCCTTCGCGCGAGACGCCGAGCAATTTGCCGAGCTCCAGACATTGGGTATCGTGTCGGTCATGCTCGTGCCGCTCCTGGTGGGCGAGCGCACAATCGGCGTTATGACCCTGGTCTCCAGCGCGCCGGAGCGCCAGTACAGCACGGCTGATCTGGCGCTGGCCGAGGATTTCGGGCGCCGGGTCGCGGTGGCGATTGATAATGCGCGGCTGTACCAGGAGGCGCGTATGGCGCTGGCCGCGCGCGATGAGTTTCTCTCCGTTGCGGCGCACGAACTCAAGACGCCGATCACCAATATGCGCGGCTTCACCGAGCTTCTGTTGCGGCAATTTGTGCGTGAAGAGGGGCCGGACCCCCAGCGCGCCCGGCGGGCGCTCGGCGCGCTGGATCGTGAATCGCAGCGCCTCTCGCGTCTCGTCACGCAATTACTGGATGTCTCGCGGATCGAAGCCGGGCAACTCGCTCTGGAACGCACCGTCACGAATGTGACCCGGTTGGTTGAAGAGGCGGCGGCGAGTGCTCGCCTGATGACCAACCGGCACGAGATCGCTGTACATGGCGACCCGGACGTGGTGGCGTCGGTTGACCCGCTGCGCCTGGAACAGGTCTTGTCCAACCTGGTCAGCAATGCAATCAAGTACAGTCCCGCCGGCGGCCCGATTGAATTTATGGTCACACAGCCGGAACCAGGGCAGATCGCAATTGTCGTGCAAGATCAGGGGATTGGGATTCTGCCGGCGGACCGCGAGCAGATTTTCACACGCTTCTACCGCGCCGACCCGAGCGACAGGGTTGCGGGCATGGGACTTGGCCTGTACATTAGTCAGCAAATTGTGACCATGCACGAGGGTCACATCGAGGTGAGCGCAGCGCCGGCTGGCGGCACGCGCTTCACCATCACGCTACCAACGAGGATGGCGCAAGACAGCGAGGGTAGATGATCGTGACTATAGGCGGCCGTGTCCTGGTCGTTGATGATGACGAGGGGATACGCGAATTCGTCGGAATGGCCCTTGCTGACGAAGGCTATGAGGTGGTGCTGGCGTCACACGGCGCCGACGCGCTCGAACTCGCCCGCGAACATCCCCCGGCAATTATTCTGCTCGATATGCGGATGCCGATTATGGATGGGTGGGAGTTCGCGCGCACATATCACCAGCGGCCAGGTCCGCACGCGCCGATTGTCGTGCTCACCGCCGCGCGCGACGCCGCCGAACGGGCGTCGCAGATCGCTGCCGAGGCCGTGCTCGCCAAGCCATTCCAACTGGCCGACCTGCTGTCGGTGGTCGGCCAGTACGCCACACCACAGTAGCGAGGCTGAATCGCCAAGACGCCAAGAGCGCCAGGCTGGCTCATGGTTCTTTCCTTCGCACCGCGAGAATTGACTTACCCGGCTACCGCGTAGAGCGCCCCGAGCGCGACCAGCGCGACGGACAGCGCCACCATCAAGCGCGGCGTTGGGGTGGGCGCAACCTTGTACACCAAGACGACTGCGGCGATCACCAGCATCCAGACGAGGTTGGTCATGCCGATGAGGATCATCGCGCCCATCAGCCCCGCGCTACAGCCGAGGCAGCGCAGCCCATACCGTGCTCCCGCCACGACCGCGCTGTGCAGCACGTTGAACGGCAGTGGGCCGTGGAGCGCGCAGCACTCGCGGCACAGCCCGTCACTCGCCCGCTTGATGGGTGTCAAGGCGTAGAGGCCAGCGATGACGAGGGCGGCGCCGCCAATGCGTCCCTGGTTGGGCCACGGCATACCGGCGACGTGGTAGAGCGCGTAGCACACGACGCCAAACACCAGCCAGATGCCGAGATAGGTCGCGCCAAGCACAACGGTGGCGGCCTGCCAGCCGCGCCGGCGCTCCGAATGTTGCGCGAACTCAAACACGAATGGTAGCGCCGACGGGAGCATCATCGCTGCCATCATCACCGTCCAGCTCACGACGAATGGGCCAAACGAGCCAAGCCCCATGCCCATGTCGTGCATCGAGCGCATCCGCACGATGGCGACGACCCACGCGAGGACCGCGATGACGAGGAACCCGAGCGCGATCAGGGACGGGGCCGCGAGCTCGTGCGGCGTATCGCCGGCGAGAAAGAGGCGGCAGGCCGGACAGAAGCCGCGGCGTCGCGCTGGTCTGATCAGTCCGACTGCGGACAGCATCTTAGCGGGCGACATCAGTCGGAATACTCGTCGTGGCGGCGCAGCCAGCCGATCCCGGCGATGGACTCGTCGCGCCCTTTTGGCACGAGGTCCATGTAATGGTAGGCGACGTTCAGCATATCGAGGCCGCGCGCGTAGGTGGAGTACGTGTGATAGATTTCGTCTGCGTCGTTCAGGAACACGCTGATACCCGGCAGCTCCGCCATGGACGCGGCCTCGCGCCGATAATTGTACTCGGCTTGGCCCGCCCGCAGCTCCTCGGGCGTGAGCGACACATGGTAGTCGAAGTTGAAGTCGCTGCCAGCCGACGAGTACCAGGGGAACGCCCAGCCCATCCGCTGCTTGTACGCGGCCAGCGCCGGATAGGGCGCTCGCGATACCGCCACCAGCGTAATGTCGCGGTGGTTGAGATGCACGGTAATGCCGTTGAAATTGTCCATCCACCAGGAACACGTAAAGCACGCGGCGTCGGCGGTCCAGGGCGTCTGTGGCCCGGCGGTGTCGGGATTGAACATGGCGTGATAAACCACGAGCTGGCTGCGGCCGGCAAAGAGGTCGCGCAGCGACACCTGCCCATGCGCGCCCGCGAAGGTGTAGTCCTTCGCTACGCGCTCCCAGGGGAGCGCGCGGCGCTCGCGACTCAACTGGTCACGCAGGTGCGTGAACTCCTTTTCTTTGGCGAGGTGCTGCTTGCGCGCCGCCACCCATGCGTCGTGTGCGACCACCTTGTGCGCTACCACTCGCGTCCTCCTCGCGTGCCTGGGTTGAGGTGCAACCAGTCGGTTGCGGTATAGTTGCAGTATAGCGCGTTCGCCGCGTATGTGCAACTACTGAGTTGCAGGTTTGTGCCAGGAGGTCGCCGTGGGGATTCCTGACTCAATTGAACGTGAGCTCATCTTGCCGGCGCCGCCGGCGCGCGTCTGGGCCGCGCTGACGCAGCCCGACCAGCTCGGCGCCTGGTTCGGGACGCAGGTGAGCATTGACTTGCGTCCGGGCGGCGAGGTCAGTTTTGCCTGGGACGGCCCGACCGGACCGCGTGGCGCCACTCGTGGCGTGGTCGAGGCGGTTGAGCCGCCGACTCGCTTCGCCTTCCGCTGGCAACCCAGTCCGGACACCGTACAAACGACGCGTGTCGAGTTCACGCTCGAGCCGCATCCCGAAGGCACACGGCTGCGCCTCGTTGAGTCAGGCTTCGCCAGTCTGCCACCCAGGCTCCGCGGCGACTGCCACGAGAGCCATGCACTTGGTTGGCGGCGTGAGCTTGGCGAGCTGGCCCAGTATCTGGCGGTGCAGTGATGCGAGAGGCGTCCGACGCGGTCTTCGCCGCGCTAGCCGATCCGACCCGCCGTCGTGTGCTGCGCCTGGTGGCCGAGCGGGGGCCGACGTCGGCGACACTCCTCGTCCGTGAGTTGCCGGTGACGCGCCAGGCGATCGCGAAGCATCTGGTCGTCTTGACCCGCGCCGGCCTCGTCACCCGCCAACGCACGGGGCCAGAAGTCCGCTACGCGCTGGCGCCGGAGCCGCTGGATGACGTCTCGGCATGGATTGCCGAGATCGGTGCGCGCTGGGACGAACGACTGGCGCGGCTGCGTCAGGTTGTGCTCGACCAGGAGATAGGAGGATTCTGAGCGGATCGCCGCGCACCGTCACGGGCGTAACCTGACCACCGCCGGCCGCTCCGTCGAGGAGCGGGAACAGGGCCGTGCCGGGACCACGAGCGGAAGCGGTCCTGCCGCGGGAGAGCGATGCCAGGCGCTCGACTACGTTGCTGGTGGTGACAGCTTCTCCAGGTCTACCCCTTCTTGGCGCTCCTGGCGACTTCTTGGCGTCCCGGCGGTTCCCGCATCCCCCCAGACTTCGACCTGCTGCCCATCGCGCTCGCCGCGCCAGAGTGAAACGGTGCAGGTGTAGCACAGCAGGTCTTTCCAGAGCTGCGCGTTGGCGAAGGTCTCTTCATCGGCGCTGAAGAGCGTGAAAATAGAGCGCGCGGCGACGAGGATGAGTTTCTTTTTGGCCCGGCTGAGGGCCACCGTGAGCCGGCGCGGGTCGAGCAGGAACTCGCCGGTTGTCAGCAGATAGTCGCGGTCGCTCTCGGTGGCGCTGACGACGATCACCTCGCGCTCGTCGCCCTGGAAACGCTCGACCGTGTCCACTGCCGAACGCACAACCGCGCCGCTGTCCGGGTCGCGCACGGTCAGCGCCGGCACGCGCTCCTGGATGTCGGCGCGCTGGGCACGGTGGGGTACGACGACACCCAGGCCGTCCGCCGGACCGAGCGCGTAGCTCGCCGTGTCGGCTAGCGCCGCCAGCACCGGCGCGATCAGGTCGCGCTCGAACGGATTGCGCACCTGGCTGGCGTCTTCGTCGTGGACGACCACGACCAGCGGGTGATCCGGCGCGAGCGCCGCCGCGACGAATGGATCGGCGTGCGGCAGCGCGGGCAGCACGGCGTGGCGATTGGAATGGTAGTCAATACCGTCGTGCCGGTAGATTTCCTGGCGCAAGAACTCCGCCAGCGTGGCGTGGAGCCGGAAACTCTCTGCGAACTTGATGGTGGGCGGATCGAGCCGCAGCAGCCAGCGAAAGAGCGATTCGAAGGCACGAAACTCCTTGAAGGTGCGCCGGTGTTCGTGCGCCCAGTCGTGCTTGATGATCGGCGGCATCTGCCGGTGGTCGCCGACGACGATAGTCTGGCCGTCCGGCCGCAGCGGCAATGCCGCCATCAGCGCTTCCGGCAGGTTCAGCTGCGACGCCTCGTCAAGCACCAGGCAGTCGCAGAACAGGTGGCCGAACAGCGACTTGGTCCCCCAGCGCTCACTGATGGCGCTGTAGACGCCGCCCGGCGTCGCGCCGGCCACGCACCAGCGCGCGGCGAGGAGCGCATCAGCCATCAGCGGTTGTCCTGGCGTCTTGTGCCGATCGTCGCGCTTGTAGAGTGGCATTACGCCAGTCAGCTCCTGGCGAGGGCGGAGACGAAAGAGCGGCACATCGAGCAGGCGGTCGTCGAAGTAGCGCGCCCACAGGGCCGGCTGCTCAGCGTGGAACGCTCGCAGTCGCGCCTGCACCGCCGCGACATTCGCTAGCAGCACGTCGGTCGCCGCGTGCGTCTTGCAGGAGACGACGACGCGATAGACGCGATCGGCGGCCAGCGCCCCTTGCAGCCGCGCGAAGATGGCGAAGGCGGTCGCGTAGCTCTTGCCGGTGCCGGGCGGTCCCTGCACCAGCAGCACCGGCGCCTCCCCATGCGCCCCGATGTAGTCGCGCTTGCTCGGCTCGAAGCCGTGCAGCCCGTCCGCTTCGTGCAGCGCGTCCAGCCCCGCCAGGAAGCGCGCCTGCCCGGCGGCTGTCGTGTCGGGCCAGGCGACCTGCGCGCCGGTGAGGTCGCGCAGGCGGTCGTAGAGCGTGTTCGGACCGCCCGCGCGCAAGCCCGCCGTCACGCGCGAGCACCAGTAGCCTGGCCAGTCGTTCGGGTCGGCGTCCAGTGTGTATTGTGTGCCGGCCTCCGGCGGGCGGTCAATGGCGCGGAAGGCAAAGCCGTTGGACCACGGACCGCCGCGTCCCTCTTGCAGCGCGACCAGCGCGCGGGCCGTCACCGCCCGCCCCGCGTCATCGCGTTCGACGGCGAGCTCCTCCAGCACGCCGCGTGGGCGGTAGAGCAGCTGCTTCGGTGTTGGCGTAAAGACGGTTTGCTCGGCGGCCGGCAGGCGTGAATCGGTCTCCCAGCGCGGCGCGAGCACGACGGTGTCGCCACGGCGGAGGGTCGTGAGGGCCAGCGCCTCGTCGAGGCCACAGTCAACGTCCGCGCAATCGAGCCGCAGCCAGACGCGCAGGCCCTCCGGCGTCCACTGCGTCGCCGTGCGTTGATCTTTCGTCAGTTGTACCTTCGCGGCGTTCGGATGCGCCGCCCGGTAGTCTGCGGCGTACTCGTCATACAGTTCTTGCCGGCGGACGTAGTCGCGCACGGTGGCCGTAACGCCCGGCTCCTGATCGTCTGCTAGGTAGCGGACGATCAGCGTGTTGCCGGCGAGCACCCGGCGCTCGGGGTCCGCTAGATGCGCGCCCTTCCAGGCTGCCAGCGCGGCGTGCCGCTCGATCGTCACGAACTCATCGAGCGCATCCGCCAGCGTGCCGGCGCGCTGCTGCCAGGTCGCCAGGTTGGGCAGGCGGAAGGCTGTCTTCGTTGTCTGGTCGTTGCCATGAAACTGATCGGCGATGTGGGCCAGCGCCGCCAGCCGCCGCGCCTGAAAGCCTTTCAGCAGCGCCGGGGTCGCGTTACGGAAGGAGCGATGCTCGCCGGTGTCGCCTTCGCCCGGCCCGGCGAGGTCGCGCCAGGCGGCGTAGGCATATTCCAGCGGTAGCTGGCTGTTGAAGCGCGCCCGGCGGGTGATCCAGGGCGACTGCCCATCGCCGGGGCGGAGCCGGCCGCGCGCGTCGAAGACCCGCGCGCGAAAGAGCTGACGATAGGGTTCTGGGGCGTTCCAGTCGAAGCCGGTATAGGCGGCGACCGCGTAGAGCGATTGACCGACCATCGGGTAGTTCTTTTGTCCGCGAATCTCCTGGTCGAGAAAGCTCGCCACCGGCGAATCGTACGACGCCAGCTGGGTGACGAAGTCGTAGAGCGGCGTGGCGGCCAGCACCGTCTCGAAGTGGCGCGCCAGCGCGTCGAGCAGGATGCGCTGGGCGAATGCGTTCCAGAAGATCAGGTGAATCGGCGCGCATGGTTCGCCGCGCTCGTCCGGCGCGGCCAGCTCGACGATCGCGGCGATCGTCTGCGCCAGCCAGCGTAGCAGCAGCCCTTCCTCGCGCTCCGCCGTGTCGGGCGGCCCCTGCGCCAGCTCGACCACCGTGCGCGAGCGCGCTTCGACGCCGGCCTCGCAGGCGACCACGAGTGCGCCGGCCAGGTAGACGCGGTCGTGGAGGTAATCGTGCTGCGCGTCGAGGTAGACGCGCACGAGGTTGGGGTTATGCTCGGCGTCCGCATAGGGCAGTGAGCCGTAGCCCTGGTGGGGGATGTAGTGGAGGGCGCGCACCGGGTCGTTGCAGTAGCGGCGATAGCGTTTGGCGCGCTGCACCAGTTCATCGAGGCGCGGACCAACCGGCCAGGTCGCCGCGAGCCGGCGTGCCAGCGCCTCCTGTCCCGGCGCGGGCGCCAGTTCGGTGTCGTCGTCGGCGGTGAACTCCTTCAGCGCGGCCAGCTGGCGCGTCGTGGTGATGCCCGCACGCTGGAGCGCCCGCTTGTCTTGCAGCGTCAGCGTGGGAATCAGTGACAGGCTGTCGCGCTCGGCGGCGCGTTTCAGGCAGAACTCGTTGAACAGGCAGCCGTCGCACTTGTAGGTGAGATGGAACGGGATAGCGTTGAAATCGGCCCGCGCGACCCGCCGCGCCGTGGAGTCGGGGCCGGTGACGAGATCACGCACTGCGTCGAGGTATCGCTCCGGCTCGGCCAGCAGTTCGAGGTAGGCGTCCGGCACGTTGAAGAGCCGCGCGGCGTCGGCCCGCTCCTGTTCGCGGCGCGCGAGTTCCTCCGGCGGCACCACGCCGGGCTGGGCGCTCGGTCCACGGTAGAGGATGCCGAGCGCGATGTCGGCGGCGGACAGGTCGTCGGCCAGCAGCCGCGCCAGCATCGCGTGGTAGAAGGCGACCTGGAGGCGGTGTTCGACTTTCGCGGCGGTCGAACTCTTCATGTCGGCGATCAAGAGGTGTAGGGCACCGACCGCGTCGCGTTCGGCGCGGAGAATGTCCACATCGCCGCGCAGCCGCCAGCCTTCGACGAGTGCTTCCAGGCGTGGCTGAAAGAGCACCAGCGTCGCGCCAGGCGCGAGGGCGCGGAGCGCGGCCAGCACGCGCGCGTTGTCGGCGGTCCAGGTCTTGCCGCGCGCGGTCTCGGTGGCGAAGTTCAGCGCGGCAAATCGCCGCCGGACGGCCGCCTCGACGCGTGCTTCAAAGTCCGCACCCGAACGGGTCAGCAGTGCCGGAATCGCCTGCGGCACGACGCCGTAATCCCGCATGAAGTGGCGGTTGGCCGTGCGCGCGTGCAGGCGCAGCCGCAGGTAACGCTCGCACTGTTCCAGGCGGATGAACTGCGCGATGTCGGTGGGGGAGAGCTGCCAGCCGCCCGCCTCTGGCAGGACGGGAAAGTCAGCAGTGTTTGCGGATGGGGCTATTTGCTCGGTCACGACTGTCTGTTGCCTCACTATGGCGAGTGATGAGTGACGAGTAACGAGTGACGAGTGACGAGTGGGTTCGTTTCGGCGCGGCGCCGGGTAGTTGGCGCGGTGGCGTTGTGGTGTGCCCTGGCGGTTGAAACCGCAGGCTGAAGTCCCCAGCGGGGGCCACAAAGTCCGCCTGCGCGGACTGGGTTCACTGAGAGGCCGGGGCTGACTGCTGGCGTAGCGGTTGACCAGCCCCAGTCCCCACCGGGGGACTTCGTGGCCGCAGGCCATGTAGCCCCGGATTTTAATCCGGGGTGGCGTTCATCGCTACCGCACCTGCGGGCAAGCACCGCGCTGACATAAACCCCTCGTCACTCATCACTCGTCACACGTCACTCTATCGCGGTCAATCGGCCGCCGCCTGTCCCTGGTGCTCGCCCTGCGCCGCTACCGCGCGGGCCTCGGCGACGACCCACTCGCGCAGATGCGCCGGGGCCAGCACTTCGACATCGCGGCCGTACTTGAGCACCCAGTGCTGGAGCTCGGGCGTGACCGTGACGGTGACGCGGAAGAGAATCGCGCCGTCCGCCTCACGCTCGATCCGCTGCGTCTTGTGCCAGCGTTCCTCCGCGACGAACGCGGCGGCCGGCGGCCGAAAGCGCAGCACGACTTCCTCAACCGGACCGGTGACGCCGCGCATCAGGCCCCAGCCGCTCGTAAGGAACTCGGCCAGGTCGAAATCGCCTGGCACGGCGAAGTGGCTCTCCAACAGGTTCAACCGGCGCACCCGGTCGAGTTTGAAGATGCGAACGTCCTGGCGCAGGTGGCAGTAGGCGATGACATGCCACGATTTGACGTAGGGAATGACGGCGTAGGGATCGATTATGCGCTCCGTCACCTGGCCCTGGTGCGAGGTCGCGGCGTACTCGATCCGTACCTGGCGGCGTTCGCCAACCGCGTGATGCAAGGCCGCCAGCATCTGCTCGCGCTTCGGCGCGTCGGCGACATCGCCCTCGGCCGCGCGCAGCACCGGGCGCAACTCGCGCGGAAAGAGACTCTCCAGGCGACCGACCGCTGCCGCCAGCGCTTCGCCGTCTACGCCGGCCAGTGTGCGCCCGGCCTGGATCGCCAGCAGCATCGCCAGCGCCTCCTCGAAGGCGAACGAGGCGGTCGGCAGACGCGGCACCTGATCGAGGAAGTAGCCGTCCAGCGAGCGGTGAATCTCGAAGCGCAGGCCGTACTGCCCATTGCGGAGCAGATCAAGGTCTTTCGTGATCTGCCGCTCCGACACTCGGTAATGCTCGGCCAGGTGCTTGCGCGACCAGCGGCGCGGCTGGCTGGAGATGCGCCAGATCAGGTCGAGCAGGCGTGCCGTGCGCCGCGTTTCCTGCAAGTTTTCCATGTCCCCCTCCTGCCATCACGAAAGCCTGACCGTAGGATAGGCAACTGACGGGCACCCTATGGTTCCCGTGATCGGCGGCCCACTTGCGGCCAACATTCGGTGGTTGCAACCATAGCAGGATCCCGCTGATGTCACAATAGCGAAGCATAGGTATTTCGGGCCAACAGGCACCGGGAAGATCGCCCTCGACGTGGCGACGAGATCGTGGCAGCCAATCTGCGGAACAGGTGGCGGCGACTGGTATTCCCCGGTCCGCCGCGCGTGCCAGATACGACAACCGGGCGGACGATTGTGGCAACTGAATGGCCTGCCCAGAGAGAAGGTTAGTGGTGAACGAGGCAGTCACGACCATTATGGCGACCGCGCCGGCGAGCGTGGCGCTGCTTGGCGAGCACGCCGCCAGCGCGGAGCAGGCGGCGCTCGCGGTGAGCATGGGGTTGTACGCAACCTGTACGCTACGCACCGAGGTGCCCGATCATCCCGCCGCTGACGGCTACCGCATTGAAAGTAACGGCCAGGTGGCGCTCGTGTCGTTCGAAGAGCTGATGGACCTGGGCCGGAACGTTGATGCCTTGCGCGCCGCCGGTGATGGTGATGCGCTGCAACGCCAGGTTGTGCAGGATGGCTTGATTCCCACGAAGTATCTGCTCGCGGCGCCGGGCGGCGAGCTGCCCGATACGCTCGATGTTCGCATTGAAACATCAATTCCGCCCACCGTGGGCCTGGGCCGGGAAGGCGCGATCTCTGTCGCGCTGGCGACCTGCCTGGCGCGGCTGCTGGGACGAGCTGGCGACCGGCAGCAGATTGCGGCCTGGGCCGAGCGAGCTGGCAGTGTCCTGCATGATGACCGCGCGGCGGGCCTGGCGACTGCGGCATCGCTCTACGGTGGGGCGATCAGGTATACCGCCGCGAACGGCGGCGAGCCGATCCCCTGCGCTGAAGGACTGACGATCATCATCGGCCATACCGACGATGCCCCCCCGATCCGGAACATCAACGAGCGGATCAGCGCCAGGCTGGCGGATGAATCCAAACGTGATCACCATCTACAAGAACGCGCGGCGCTCTCGCGGCAAGGTGAGGCGGCGTTGCGCGCGGGCGACTGGCCGCGCCTGGGCCAGCTGTTAAACCGCAACCAGGCGCTGCTCGAACAGCTGGGCGTCTCGCACAGCACATTGGCGCGGTTAATTGCCGCCGCGTTGCACGCGGGCGCCTATGGCGCGACGATCTCGGCCTCCGTCAATGGCGGGATAGTCGCGCTCGCCGCGCCCGAAAACGCTGACGCCGTCACGGAGGGGATCGCCCAGGCCGGAGGCGAAGCCATTGCCGCGCCCGCCGGAGCGCCTGGGGTGGCGCTTAAAGAAGCGCCAGGGACTATCGTCGAACGCTGACGTTTCGCCCCTCCCTCCCGCTACGTGGGAGCTGGGGCAGATGACTCGGTATAGGACCATTTGGTGCGGTCAGCGCCGCGCGCTGGATGGGGAACTGGCGGGGACTACGCCTGTCGGTTGGCTCACTCGTGGTCGCGTAATAGGGCGATGGCATAGGGAATACTACTGTTCCCACAAGGGTATGCGATCGTGATATAGTGAAATGGCACCCTGTGTGCTGGCGGTGACGCCAAGGGTGATGTCTGACATGATGATACTTGCCGCTACGCGCGACCGTTGACGCCGAAAGGACGATGTGTATGGAGTTAGGAGAGACCATCCGTACCCGGCGACATGCACAAGGATTGACCCTGGATGCCTTGTCGAAGCGTACCGGCGTCAGCCGGGCGATGTTGTCGGAGATTGAGCGCGGCGCGAAGAATCCGACGATCCGGCTGGTCTGTCAGATTGCGGATGGTCTCGGCACGACCGTTTCTGAACTCATTGGTGAGGCGCCGGCCCGCGAGCCGAATGTGCCGGTCGTGGTGCGTCCAGATGAGCGCCAGACGCTGATCGATCCACGTTCAGGCGCGGTGCGGCAGATTCTGTCACCGGGCTATCTGCGGCTTGGCGTCGAGGTGCTCTGGTACACCATCCCGCCCGGCGAGCAGGTGATTGGTATTCCGCCAGCCCAGCCCGGCACGCTCGAACACCTCACAGTGGTTCACGGTCGGCTCGACTGCGTGATTGGTGGCCAGTCGCTGCCCTTGCAGGCGGGTGACTCGGCCTTCTTCGACGCCGATGTGGCCCGTGATTTTGCGAACTCTGGCGCGGAGACCTGTGAACTCTTCGTGATTATTGATTCCAGTCGTGTTGCCGCAGCGCCAGCCAGCCCGTGATAGCTCACCATTAGAGCGGCAGGCGCCAGCAGTCGCCTGCCTACGGTGAACTCGTGCGATTGGCGGTTGACCAATGCGCCTGTGCTATACTTTCGCTGGGGAGGATGCCGCCGCAAACACGGTGATCGTGTAGTGCGACAGCCGGGGGGATTTGCCGGGGATGTACGACGCGTTGCTTGAGCGCGATCTCGAAGGCGACACGGTGCATGAGGAATGCGGCGTCTTCGGGGTCTACGCACCCGGCGCCGACGTCGCGCGCCTCACCTTCTTTGGCCTTTACGCCTTACAACACCGGGGACAGGAAAGCGCCGGCATCGCGGTGGCGACGCCTGGTTTCGCTACGCTCGCCGTCCACCGGCACATGGGTCTGGTGTCGCAGGCGTTCACCGAAGGCGACCTGGCCCGGCTGCGCGGCGACCTGGCGATCGGCCACACGCGCTATTCGACCACCGGTAGCAGCAACATCACCAACGCCAGCCCGTTTGTCACCACGTCTACGCTCGGTGAGATCGCCGTGGCGCATAACGGCAATCTGACGAACGCCGACCACCTGCGCGCCGAGCTGGAGGAGGACGGCGAGCGATTCCTCGCTTCGACCGATTCCGAGATCGTCGCACGGCTGATCGGTCACGCACACGGCGACACGATCGAAGACAAATTGCGCCGGGTGATGCCCCGAATGCTTGGGGCGTATAGCCTGACAATACTTACGCCAACGCAGGTCGTCGGCGTGCGCGATCCGCTCGGAGTCCGGCCGCTCTCGCTGGGCCGGCTGCCCGACGGCGGCTGGGTGATCGCGTCGGAGTCCTGCGCGTTTACCACCATCGGCGCGGAGCTGGTGCGCGACATCGAACCGGGCGAGATTGTCGTGATTGACGGCATTGGCGCCGATGGTCTGCACTCGTATTGTGGTCAGCAATCAGAGCGGCACGCGGCGTGTATCTTCGAGTCAATCTATCTGGCCCGGCCTGACAGCGCGATCGGTGGGCAGCGGCTGCACCTGGTCCGGCAGCGGATGGGCGCGGAACTGGCGAAGGAGCATCCAGTTGAGGCCGACGTCGTCATCCCGGCCCCTGACTCCGCGACACCGGCCGCGCTCGGCTACGCGCGCCAGAGCGGTATTCCCTATGCCGAGGCGCTGATCAAGAATCGCTACATCGGCCGCACCTTCATTCAGCCTGACCAGCGCCTGCGCGAACTGGGCGTCGGGCTGAAGTTCAATGCGCTGCCGGAAGTGCTGGCAGGTAAGCGGGTCGTGCTGGTGGAAGATTCGATCGTGCGCGGCACGACCAGCCGCCCGCTGATCGAACTGCTGCGGAAGGCGGGCGCGGTCGAAGTGCATATGCGCGTCCATTCGCCGCCGATGCGCTGGCCCTGCTATCTGGGTGTAGACACTGGCCGCCGCGCTGAACTGATCGCGGCGCGGATGTCCATCGAGGAGATTCGCCGCTATATCGGCGCGGACACGCTTGGCTATCTCTCGGAAGAGGGGCTGGCGCGGGCGATCGATCTGCCGCGCCGCGAGTTCTGCTTCGCCTGCTTCAACGGCAATTACCCCGTCAGCGTGCAGATGGAGTTCGATAAGCTGGCGCTGGAGACACCATCGCGGGAAGCGCCACACGCGGACATGGCGGTGCGCGGCGCGTGATGGCGGAAGGCCAGCGGCAGCGCAGCGCGCCACTCAGGCTCGGCTTGCTGGCCTCGCACGGCGGCAGCAACCTCGCCGCGATTCTCGACGCCAGCCGGAGCGGCCGGCTGCCCGCCGAGCCGCGCGTCGTGATCGTCAATAACTCGCGCGCCCCCGCGTTCGCCCGCGCCCAGGCGGCCGATGTTCCCGTCTATCACCTCAGCAGCGCGACCCACCCTGATCCTGACGAACTGGATCGGGCGATTGCCGCCGTGCTGGAGCAGCATGGTGTCGAACTGGTCGCGCTGGCTGGCTATATGAAGCGCCTCGGCCCGCTCACCGTGGCGCGCTGGCACGGCCGGATCGTCAATATTCACCCAGCGCTCCTGCCGCGCTTTGGCGGCCAGGGCATGTACGGGATGCGGATTCACGAGGCGGTACTGGCGGCGGGCGAAACCGTCACGGGCGTGACCATTCACCTGGTGGACGAAGAATACGATAATGGGCCGGTCGTCGCGCAGACTGAGGTGCCGGTGCAGCCGGGCGATACGCCGGAGACGCTGGCGGCGCGTGTCCTGCGCCGTGAGCACGAGTTCTACGTCGAAACCCTGGCTCGCATCAGCCAGGGCGAGCTCGCGCTGCCAGGGCTCGTGCGGACACTGGTGTAACGGGGACGCGATTTACCACAGAGATCACAGAGAGAACGATGATTAACCGCAGAGAGCGCCGAGACCGCAGAGAACGGAGGGAGATGAGTCTTAATCGTGTTCTCTCCGTTCCTCTCTGTGTTCTCTGTGTTCTCTGTGGTTAAACCGGATCCCTCTCTGCGCGCTCTGCGTTGAAAAACGGAGTGGTCATGGCAGGGCGTGAAGGGATGTCCTACGCGGCGGCGGGGGTGGACATCGCGGCGGCGGACGCAGCGAAGGCGGCGATGGCGGCGAGCCTGGAGACAGCCGACCGCCGGGTGCTCAACCGCATCGGCGCGTTCGCCACGCTCTTCGATGCCAGTTTTCCTGGGTACGAGCAGCCGGTGCTGGTCATGAAGACCGAGGAGCCAGGCTCGAAGCAGAAGCTTGCGCTCCAGTATGACCGTGTCGAATCGCTCTGCGAAGACCTGGTGAACCACCTGATCAACGACATCATTGTAATGGGGGCGAAGCCGCTGTCGGTGCAGGACGCGATTATCTGCGGACAGCTCGACGGTGCGATCGTCAACCGGATCGTGGCGGGGCTGGCGGCGGCGTGCCGCGCGCAGGGCTGTATGCTCACCGGCGGCGAAACTTCCGAGCAGCCGGGCGTGCTGGACGCGGGCACCTATATCCTGGTGGCGAATGCGGTCGGCGTCGTCGAGCGGGCGAAGATTGTGGATGGGTCGCGGATTGCGGCGGGCGATGTCGTGCTGGCGGTGGCGTCGAACGGGCTGCACACCAATGGCTACTCGCTGGTGCGCGCGTTGCTGGTCCGCGAGCCGGCGCTGGCGGCAGTGGACGTGGCCGGTGAGCCGTTCCTTGACGTGATTCTGCGGCCACACCGCTGCTATTACCAGCCCGTGCGCGGCCTGTTCGACCGGCTGGAACTGCATGGCATGGCGCATATCACCGGCGGCGGCATCGAAGGCAACCTGCGGCGAATCGTGTCGGACGGCCTCCACGCGCGAATTGACCTCGGCGCAATCGCGCCACCGCCTGTCTTCCGCGTGATTCATGAGCATGGCGGTGTGGACGACGCCGACATGCTGCGGACGTTCAATCTCGGCGTTGGCCTGGCGCTGGTCGTCGCGCCCGGCGCCGTGGACGGCGTGCGGCAGCACCTGGCGGGGTGGGATTGCGCCTGCTGGCCGATCGGGGTGATTGAGGCGGGCGGCGAGAGCGGTAAAGTGGTGTTTGCGGGGACGCTGGGGTGGGAAT
>DASUBC010000235.1:0-12832 GCA_035763465.1 Thermomicrobiales bacterium | reverse complement strand
AGCAAGACACCCGTGCCCTGGTGCGGCGCCAGCAAACCGAGGTAAATGATGACTTTTCGATCGCGGGCGATGCCGTACCGCGCCCGGCCGGCCTCCCGTTCCGCAGCCGTCAGGATATCGGGCCGGAAGCGCGCGGTGTCTACCCCATCGGCGAGCGTGCTGACGCGATCGGCGGCGAGGCGAAAATCGCGGGTCAATAGCGTCGCCGCGTTCGTCGTGCTGGTCACGATCGCGTCGGCGCAGCGGTTGGCAACGCCTTCCAGCGCCCGCGTCGGCCGGTGCAGCGGACCGCGCTCGTGCAGGAAGCCGTGGTCAATCATCTCGGCGGTGAGGCTGCCCTGGTAATCGAAGAGGAGCGGCCGGCGCAACAGGCGCGCCAGCGCGCCGCCAATCAGCGCGCCTTCGTGCAGGTGGGCATGAATCAGATGGGGGCGTAGCGCCAGCGCGGTCGCCACAGTGCGAAGCGAGAGGGCGGCGTCGAGGTAGAGCTTGTGACGTGACGAGCCGACCACGGCACGCTTTGGCCCTGGCGGCCCCAGGCTGCGGCTGATGGTCAGGTCGTGGACAGGACCGCCGTTGCGGTAGGTGCAGATGGTGATGTGGTGTCCGCGCGCCTGAAGACCGCGCGCTTCTTCGAGGATCCGGACATGGCAGCCATAATCGGAGAAGAAAGAGGTCGGCGCGATCATCAGCACGCGCAGCGCGTCGCGCTCTGGCTCGCCCCGTAGTTGTTCCATGCCGCCGTGGCCCTCCGTCCCCACACCCACAAGATGCCGATTGTACTGTACCCACGCTGGCAACACAACACGGTCGCGCGAACTGCGATACTGGAGGTACTGTACGTACAGTAGCGTATGCGTGGTAAAAATGCAAGCGTCGCTCCTCGATCGCCGCCGTGAGGTAGAACGGATGGCGCGGAAAGCCGGTTGCAGTGCGAAGTAGGGAGTCGAGAGTAGAGAGTAGAGAGTTACTTATCATTGGCACAGTGCCTGGTAGATGGCGCAGCGCTGGTAGCGAAGAACTCTCTGCTCGCGTTTGACAGCGCCTGTCCACTCGCTACAATGGCGGATTGTTGGGAAGCGGACAGGCGTCCGTGCGAACTGGCAGAAGGAGACGGGACGAGTTCATGAGTGCGACGGCAGCGGGCGGCGCGCAGACCGCCGATACGGAAACCACTACTCAGGAGGTTCAGCGGGAGGAGCCGCAACCGGCGACCGCGCCAGAGCAGCCAGAGATCACCTGCCTGATGGCGATCGTCGCCCACCCGGACGACGCCGAGTTCAGCAGTGCCGGCACCCTGGCGAAATATGCGCGCGAGGGGAAGCGCACCTACATCGTCATCTGCACAGCGGGCAACAAGGGCACGCCCGACCCGAAGATGACGGATGACGAACTGGCCGCCATTCGCCAGCGCGAGCAGCTGGCCGCCTCCGCCGAACTTGGCGTGACCGAGACCATTTTCCTCGGCAATCCGGACGGCGAACTGTATCCCACGCTGGAGTTCCGGGAGCAACTGGTGCGCCAGCTGCGCCGCTTCCGTCCCGACGTCGTGCTCACCCACGACCCCTGGCGGCCCTACGCGCTGCACCCCGACCACCGGGCGGTCGGCATCACGGTGGCCGACGCGGTCTACCCGACGGCGCGCGACGCGATCTACTTCCCGCAGCATTACCAGGAGGGGCTGGAACCCTGGAAAGTGGGCGAAATCTGGTTCTACGGCGCCGAGCAGCCCGACCACTACGAGGACATCACCGAGACGTTCGACCGCAAGATCGCGGCGCTGAAGCAGCACGACTCGCAGGTCGGCCGCTCCAACGAGCTCGAAAAGCGCCTGCGTGAGCGCGCCGCCGAGGTCGGCAAGGCCGCTGGCCTAGAACTGGCCGAGGCGTTCAAGGTGGTGAAACTGCGGCGGTGAGGGGAAGTACGAAGTACGAACTACGAAGTACGCCCCTAATGGCTGTGTGGCAGTCTGCTGACTCTACGCCTGACCTGGCGTACTTCGTACTTCCACGGGAGGATTGATGCCAACAGTCACGTTTGGCACGGCGAGCGCGAATTCCGGCGAGAAGCAGTTTGGCGTGCTCGCGATCGGCAGCCTGGCGGACGGCACACCGGTCGAAATTCCCGTCGTGGTCGTCAATGGCGCGCGACCGGGCAAGCGCCTGTTTGTACAGGCCGGCGTGCATGGCAAAGAGCTCAATCCGCTCGAAGTAATGCGCCGCGTGGTGACGGGCCTTGAGCCGGCGGCGCTGGCGGGTGTCTTTGTCGGCGTGCTGCTGGCGAATCCGCTGTCGTTTGTCGTGCGCGAGCGCCGCGCGCCCTACGACAACGAAGATATGAATCGCGTCTGGCCTGGTAAGCCGGACGGCGCGATCAGCCAGCGGATGGCCCATGCGATCTACCAGAGCGGTGTGCGCGGCTCGGACGCGCTGGTAGACCTGCATACCGGCACGCCGAATATGCTGACCCATGTCGTCTTTGGCGAGGGTGACGCGGCCAGCGAGGCGCTGGCGCGCGTCTTTGGCGTCGAAGTGCTCTTGATGGAGGAGCACGACGATGATTGGCAGCGGGCGCGCTTCGCCGGCAAACTCCGCAATACGGCGGTAGCCGACGGTATCCCGGCGATCACGCCCGAACTTGGCGGTCACGCACGCTTCGAAGAGGAGCGCATCCGTAGCGGTGTGAACGGCGTGACCAACGTGATGAAGCATCTGGGGATGGTCGAGGGCGAGATCGTCCGCCCGGCGCGGCAATACATCGTCCGCAATCACCTGACGCGCGTCACCGTGGACCAGGGCGGCCTCTTCATTCCCAGCGCCGCTCCTGGCGCGGTCGTAAGCGCGGGCGACGAGCTCGGCACGCTCTACAGCCCGCGCGACTTCAGCCGTGTCGGCGTGGTGACCTCGCCGAATGATGCAGTCGTGCTCACGGTCGTGGAGAATCCGGTGCTGCACACTGGTGACGCCGCCGCAACGCTTGGCAAGCGGGGCGAGGAATATGCCTGACGAGGGGCTGCGCCCGCCGCCCGGAGCGTGGAAGGCCGAGACCGCGCGCCGGTTTGACGACCTGGCCCCGCGCTGGCGCGAGTTCGGGCTGCCGGAGGGCGCGGCGCTGGCGGAGACGGTCGCCTGGCTCGGCTGTGCGCCGGGCGCGCTGGTGCTGGACGCCGGCTGCGGGACCGGCAACTGGAGCGCGGCGCTGGCCCGGCAAGGCTACCGCGTGCGCGGCATTGACCTCGCGCCGGCGATGATCGCGCAGGCGCGCGAGGTTGCATGGGAGCATGGCCTGGACGCGGACGCCGCCTCTTTCCAGACCGGCGACGCCGAGAAGGTCCCCTTCCCCGATGCAACCTTCGACGCCATTCTCTGCCGCAACGCGCTTGACTTCACCCCTCGTCCCGGCGCGGCGCTGGTCGAGTTCGCCCGCGTGATAAAGCCTGGCGGCCGGCTGGCGCTCTCCATGCTCGGCGCGCATTCGCCGGTCAAGCGTGAGTGGTGGCGGCGCTTTCTGCCGGACAACGACGAGCAGCACAACGGCAACGATATCCTGCCGTGGGAGATGGAGGCGCTGCTGACCGAACTGGGCTGGACGATCGTCGCGCAGGAACCGCATGTCGGCAGCGGACGCATGAACCCTGTCAACTCTTACGACCTGGCGGCGCTGGCGGGCCTACCCGACCCTGCGCTGCGCCAGACGGTCGCCAGTTCGTGGACGTTCATCGCGACGCGGGGGTAATCCTATCGCGCCGGTCGAAGTTACTGTGCAGCGTTCTTGACGCCAGGTAGCGGCAGTAGTACAGTCCTCCTGAAACCGTGCGAGCACGGTAGCCCTGATGCCCGCCCCCAGTCGCCTTGGTCCGTGGGACTCCGCTTGCCGGTCAACACACTGCACGCAGACATCTCTCGTAGGGGACACCCATGATGGCCGCGAACATCGCCGTGCCGGAGGAGGACATCATTCGGTGGCGGCGTCACATCCATGCTCACCCGGAACTGTCGTTCAAGGAAGTCCATACGTCGCAATATGTGGCTGATCAGCTGGGGACATTTGGACACATCGAGGTCACCCGTCCCACGGCAACCAGCGTCGTGGGCCTCTTGCGGGGAACCCGGCCGGGTAAAATGGTCGCCCTGCGCGCCGACATGGACGCCCTGCCGCTCCAGGAAGAAACCGGCGTGGCCTACGCCTCCCAGAATGACGGCGTGGCACATGCCTGTGGACACGATGCCCATACTGCCATGCTCCTGGGCGCCGCGAAGGTGCTTGCTGGCCTGACCGACCAAATTGCGGGAAACGTCAAGTTCATCTTCCAGCACGCTGAAGAGCAGCCGCCAGGCGGCGCCCAGGAGCTGGTGCAGGCCGGCGTGGTTGATGATGTGGACGCGATCTTCGGCTTACATGTTATGAATCAAGCGACCGGAACCATCAGAATACCGCGGGGTACAGCGAGCACCAGCGCCGATGGGTTCTATCTCAATATTCAGGGCCGCGGCTCCCACGGCTCGATGCCACAAGACGGCATTGATCCGATCCTGGTCGGCTCGCAGCTTGTGCTTGGCTTGAATACGATCCCCTCTCGCTCAGTCGATCCCAGCCACATGGTGGTGGTCAGCGTCGGCACGTTCCAGTCGGGCGACGCCCCCAACGTGATCCCCGATATGGCCAGACTGGGTGTTTCAATTCGCACTAAAACCGAGGCCGATCGTCAGCTCGTGCGGCGGCGCGCTGAAGAGATCATCAAGGGCACCTGCGCGAGCTACGGCGCCGGCTACAACATTCAGTGGATCCAGGGCTATGCCGCCGTGCAGAACGACGATACCCTGGTCAATCTCGCCCTGAAAGCCGCCGGCGAAGCGATCGGCAAGGATCAGGTTAGCCCTGCACCAGCCTCCTCGGCGAGCGAAGACTTCTCCGCCTACACGGCGAAAGTGCCGGGTTGCTTCATGTTCCTCGGCGGCGGCACGGCGGCGGACGGGCTGCCGTACAAGAACCACAATCCCCGGTTCAATATCGTTGAGCGTGCTCTGGCGAACGGTACCTGTGTAGAGGTACAGATCGTCCTCGATATGCTCGGGCAAAAGTAGCGCCTGGAGCAGCGAAGTGTCTTCTACAACCTCCCTGACCGGCACTAAGGGCAACCCGATGCAGGAAGTGGCACCTCACTATCTCCACGCGGTCGCTGGCTTCGCCACGAATGCTGGCGCGCTGCTGCTCGCCAATGGCGCCGCGGCCGCCGAAGTCGTAGATGCCATGCTCGCCGTAGCGCAGACGGCGAAGATAGAGGATGTCACGGTTGACGTGACCTACGCTGAACTGACTTTTGCGTATCGCCCGGCCGGTGATGCTCCCTATTTGCAGTTTCAGACAATTCAGCAGCGCACATTCAACTACGGCAAGTTGACCGATGTCTCGCGACTTGTGGAGCGCTTCAGCCAGGGACAGGTGACGATCGACGAGGCCGCAGCGGAGGTCAGCCGCATCGCCGCCGGGCACGGTCCCTATCCGTGGTGGCTCACCCGGCTCGCCGCCGGTTTCGCTGGTGGCAATGCCGCACTGATCTTCGGTGGCGGCTGGATCGTCGCGCTGGCCGCGTTTTTGGCTAATATCCTTCTAGATTACCTGCTCAGCGTACTCGCGCGGCATAACTGGCTCACGTTCTATCTGCAAGTGCTCGCCGGCTTTATCGCGGTGGTGGCTGCGGCGGTTGTCCACTTTATCGCTCCCGGCGTTGATTCCTCCCGTGTGGTGGTCTCGGTGATCATCGTGATGTTTGCCGGAATGACCTCGACTGGTGGGGTGCAAGACGCGATCACCGGCTGGTATCTCACCGCGCTTGGGCGCATTTTCGAAGCGGTAATGAATACGATTGGCTTGATTGTCGGTATCGCGTTCGGGATGCTCCTGGCCGAGCGCCTATCAATCAAACTTACCATTGAAGCCAACGTCTCGATGGGGGCGTTGCAATTGCCTGTCATGCTCGTCGCCGCCGCCTTTGTGGCGCTCGGCTTCAGTTTTGTGGCGCAGAGTCCCCGGCGCATTCTTCTTCCAACCGCGATCCTCTCCGCCCTCGGGTACGCCGTTGATAGTGCGGCCAGCGCGGCGCAGCTGGGTGCGATCTGGTCCAGCGCCGCCGCGGCCTTCGTCATTGGCATCATCGCGGTCGTGTACACCCAGTGGTTCAAAGCGCCCGCCGCCGCCTTTGCGATCTGTGCGATCTTGCCGATGGTGCCCGGGATGATGCTCTATCAAGGTCTCTCGGCGATGTCCCAGCCCTACACCAGCGGCCTGAGCTCCCTGGTTGGCGCGCTGGGCACCGCGCTGGCGCTGGCTGGTGGGGTCACCTTTGGCGAATACCTCGCGATTGTCTCGTGGCGGCAGCTGCGCCTGGTGGAGAACCGCTTCTTCGCACCACTCTTTGCCGGGCCGTTCGCTACGCAGGGCCGCAAAGTCGGCAGCAGGAAAGCAGAGAAGGTCGCATCGGACTGACGCGCATCCACGTCGGCTGTCCCCGCTAATCGCGCCGCCAGGGCGACCGGATCGGCTCGGCACGGGCGCATTCCGTGACTTCAGTCTTGTTGTAACCAGGCATGTCTGCTCCATAGACGTTCTGTCCAGCCATTGCTACAATGCGTCCCCTCCGGGACGGCAATGGTGCCGGGGGCCGTCATGTGCGCGGTGGTACGGGCTTGTTATCGATAGGGACAAGGTGGATGAGGCCGCAGCGGCGACAGCAAAATCTCTGGCTCTGGCGTGGGCTAGTGGTGCTCGACACGCCGCTTCTCGCGCCGGTTGGGCCGCTAGCGGCTACCGCGGCGACGCCGAAATCGCTCGTGCCCATTGGCAGTGGTTACACTTAAGCGTCCCGTGAAGGCTTCGCGCAGCTGGTCATGAGCCAAGTGACCGCGCTGGTTGTCGAGAACAACGCCGCAGGCGCATGGGTCATCGGTCAGCGTTCGGTGATCGCCCTCGATGGTCGTGTCGCGACGTATGGCACCGGCAGCAACGGCGCGTTCTCGGCGCTCAATGTCGTGCTTGACACATTCGGGCCGGGTGACCCGGTGCAGCTGGGGCAGTAGAGAGCGGCCCTCACCCCCAGGCCCGCGACCCGCTGCGCGGGTACCCCGCCGCGTCACGGGAGAGGAGGCCAGGGGGAGAGGGCTATCCCCTTATCACACAGGAGGCTGTATGGTTGAACGAGTTCATCGGTACATAGACGAACACTGGCCGGAGCATCTCGAGCGGACGCGTACGTTCCTCCGCCAGCCGTCCATCAGTGGTGACGGCACCGGCATGGCGGAGATGGCGGCACTGGTGCGCGACAAGATTCTGGCGCTCGGCGGCGAAGCCGAAATCGTGCCGACACCGTTGCACCCGGTCGTCTGGGGCCGGATTGACGCCGACAAACCCCATACGCTCCTCTACTACGGCATGTACGACGTGCAGCCGGTCATCGGCGAGGAGCGCGACTGGATCGTGTCGCCCTTCGCGGCGGAGATTCGCGACCTGCCGGGCTTTGGCGAATGTATCGTCAATCGCGGCGTGACGAATCAGAAGGGGCCGCTGATCAATTTCTTCAACGTGCTGGAGGCGATCCGCGCCGCGGGCGCGGAACTGCCGGTCAACATCGTCTTCATGATTGAGGGCGAGGAGGAACTCGGCTCGCGCAATCTGCCGGGCTTTGTGCGCGCCAACCGCGACCGGCTCAAGGCCGACGCCGCCTTCTTCTCGATGTATAACCAGGATCCCGACGGCAAGATCGTCTCCTACCTCGGCGTCAAGGGCATCCTCTTCTTCGAACTCGTCGCGCGGGGTGGCGATTGGGGCGGTCCGGCCGGTGGGCGCGCGGTGCATGGCTCGAACGCCGTCTGGTTCGGTTCGCCGGCCTGGCGGCTGGTGCAGGCGCTGGCGACGATGATCACGCCCGACCAGAAGCATATCCTGATTGATGGCTTCTATGACGATGTCGCCTCGATCTCGCCGCACGATGAGGCGTTGCTGGCGAAACTCGCGCCAACCTTCCGGCCCGATGAAGAATTGCGCGAGAACGAGGTGCGCCGCTTCAAGTACGACCTCACCGGCGTTGATCTGCTGAAGAAATACCTCTACCAGCCGACCCTGAACATTGACGGCATCATCGGCGGCCACACCACCGAAGGGACTAAGACAATCATCCCGTTCGAGACGCGGGCGAAGGTGGACATCCGCATGGTGCCGAACCAGGAGCCGGCGAAGATGCTCGACCTGGTACGCCGGCATCTCGACCGGCATGGCTACGGCGACCTCGAAATCCAGCTGGAAGACGCCTACAAGTGGGCCAAGACGACGGTGGACAACCCGGCGGTGCGGGCGCTGCTGCGGACCTATGGTGAGTTCGACATCGCGCCGGAGGTCTGGCCCCACCTCGGCGGCTCCGCGCCGTTCTATCTCTTCACCGATGTGCTCGGCATTCCCTTCGCGCTCGGCGGCCTGGGCCACGGTGGCCGCGTCCACTCGCCCAACGAGTACGCGACCGTCGCCGGGATGCAGGCGCACGAGAAGTCCATCGCCACGTTTTTGTTCCGGCTGGCGGAGGAATTGCAAGGCGGGCAGCCGAGCAGTCAGGCAGTCGGGCAGTGAGGCTAGGCAAGTATTGTGCTAACAGACAGGCGCCGCGCTGACGAGAGGACGCCCTGGGGCTGAACCCTGGGCTGGGGGCTACGCCACAAAGGTCGGCCGGCGCCGGCCTGGAGCGGCACAAGGTTGGTGGCAACCATCAACGATGGAGTAAGAATAGCCCGCGCAGGCGGGCTTCGTGGCGGGGGGTACCTACGCAGTGGGTCTCGCCCCCAGCCCGGGGCTTCAGCCTCAGGGCGTCCTCTCGCCGGCACCGCGTCAGCTGCCATGCGCTGCCCGCACGACTGCCCGACTCACACCCGATAGCCCGCGAACCGGCGCAGTTGCCGGAATTGCAGCCGGGTGGGTGTCCAGCGAAAGAGGGCATCGCGCAGCCAGCAGACTGGGTGGCGCTCGCTCTGGGCGAGCTGGCCGAAGAGCCGCGATTGCCGCACCACGGCGGCGGTTCGCGCGCGACGCCTCTCCTCGTAGGCACGAAGAGCGCTGGCTGGGTCGCTGCTCGCGCCCAGGCACGCGCCGAGCACGACAGCGTCTTCGAGGGCCTGGCCCGCGCCCTGGCCGAGGTTCGGCGTCATCGGGTGCGCCGCGTCACCGAGCAGCGTCACGCGCCCGCGTCCCCAGCGCGGCAACGGACTGCGGTCGTAGATGTCGTTGCGGAGAATGGCCGCTTCGCCTGTCGCCGCGATCAGCGCAAGCACTGGCGCGTCCCAACCGGCGAACAACTGTAAGAGCGTCTTCTTGCGTTCGCCGGGCGGATCAGCGCCGCCCTCCGGCGTGGTGACGGACGCGAACCAGTATACCCGCCCCTCACTCAGCGGCACCGCGCCGAACCGCACGCCGCGCCCCCACCACTCGCCCGCGATGGTCTGGGCGCCGCCCAGCGTGACGCCGCGCCAGGCGGTATAGCCCGCGTAGCGTGGCGGCGCTGACCCCCACAGGTGCGCGCGCACGGCCGAGCGGAGTCCGTCCGCGCCAATCAGCGCCGCGCCCTCCGCGCACGAGCCGTCGGCGAACGTGACACGGACGCCAGTGGTGTGTTCCTCGATACCCACACACTCCGCGCCGAGGTGAATGGCGTCCGCGCCGAGCGCGTCGAGCAGAATGTGCTGCAAGTCGGCGCGGTGAATGCCGATCAGCGGCGAGCCGAAGCGCCGCGCCATCTCGCTGGCCGGCAGACAGGAAAGTGGCTCACCCCGCCAGGTGCGAATGACTGCGTCCGCCTGGGGCGTGCCGAGCGCCGCCATCGGCGTCCCCAGCCCCAGCTTTTGTAGAGCGTACATCGCGTTGGGCCAGAGCGACAGCCCCGCGCCAACCGCCTCCCACACCGGCGTGCGCTCGAACACCGCGACTGTCAGCCCCGCCTGCCGCAGCGCGATGCCAGCGGCCAGTCCGCCGATGCCCCCGCCGATGATAATGACGTCAGTGTGTCGCTCCGCCGTCACGTTACCCGATTCTGGTCAGCTACCGCAGTTTGACCGCGCCACTCATGCCGGTCGCATCATAGCAGTCATTGGTCAGAGTAATACCAGCCCGCTAGGAATCTGCGACAATGCCGGCATTGTCGCTGGTGTGGACACGGAAAGGATGAGCACGCGTGAACGGGCAACTCTTGCAAGAAAAGATCGCGCAGGCGCAGGACGCGTTGCGCGAACTCGACCTCGACCTCTGGATTCTGGCGGGACGCGAGACCAGCGAGATGCCGGACCCCAGCTTCCCGCTGGTCGTCGGCACTGGCGTGACCTGGACGTCGCTCTTTCTGATCGGCCGGGACGAGCATGTCGCGATTGTCGGCACCGGCGATGTCGAGAATGTGCGGGCGACCGGCGCCTGGCCGGAGGTCGTCGGCTACGTGCAGGGTTTCCGCGACGAGTTTCGCCGTGCGCTGGAACGCTTTCAGCCGCGCCAGATCGCGCTGAACTACTCGACCGACAATGACACCGCCGACGGTATCACGCACGGCGTCTTCCTGCTGTTGCAGGAGGCGGTGGCCGGCACGCCGTGGGCGGGCACATTCATCTCGGCCGAGCCGATCGTCGCGCGCGTGCGCGGGCGCAAGTCGCCCGCCGAAGTGGCGCTCATTCGCGAGGCGATTCGCCAGACCGAGGCGATCTTCGACCGGCTGCCGTCCGTGCTGCGGCCGGGCATGACTGAGCGCGAGATCAGCGACTACTTGCACGCGCAAATCAACGCGGCTGGCCTGGACGGGACGGCGTGGACCTTCGAGTATTGCCCGATTGTTGACGCCGGACCAGATTCGCCCCTCGGTCATGTCGGCCCAACCGAGGTCGGGATTCAGCCGGGTCAGTTGCTGCACCTCGATTTCGGCGTCAAGTACCAGGGCTATTGCTCTGACTTGCAGCGCACCTGGTATCTCCTGCGGCCGGGTGAGACCGACGCGCCCGCCGAAGTCAAGCAAGCCTTCCAGATCGTGGATTCATGTATTCAGGAGGGCGCGCAGGCGCTACGGCCGGGCTTGCAGGGGCGCGAAGTGGACGCTGTGGCCCGCGAAATCTTCGCCGAGCACGGCCTGACCTGGGAGTTCGCGTTTGGGCACCAGATGGGGCGCTACTGCCACGACGGCGGCGCGCTGCTCGGCCCAACCTGGGAACGCTACGGTCAGCGGCCATTCGATCCCGTGGAAGTCGGGCATATCTACACGCTGGAAATCGGCACGAAGGTTGACGGCTACGGCTTCTGCTCGCTCGAAGAAGATGTCCTGGTGACTGCGGAGGGCTGCGAATTCCTCAGCACGCCGCAACGCGAGTTGCTGCTGGTGCGGTTATAGACAGTGTCACCGGGGCGAGTTGCCGGCCAGACGACTATCACTTCCCCGGAGGAGGGACCAATGACTGACAACACGAACGCTAAAGACGCCCTGCTGGCGCGAGTGCAGGATGAGCGCGCCAAATGGCATGCCCTGCTCGCTGAGGTTGGCGAGGCGCGCATGGAGCAGCCCGGCCCGATGGGCGAGTGGACCTTCAAGGATCTCGCGGCCCATTTGACCGGCTGGCGAGCACGAACAGTCGCCAGGCTGGAGGCGGCCGGGCAGGGGCAGGCAGTCCCGCCCCCGCCATGGCCTTCGTCCCTGGAAACTGATGACGACGTCAACGGCTGGATTTATCAACAGAATCGCGACCGTCCGCTCAGGGAGGTGCTGGCCGATGCCGACGGGTCGTACGAGCGCCTCGCGGCGGCACTGGCGGCGCTGCCCGAGGCAGACCTGACCACGCCGGGCCGCTTTGCCTGGATGGGTGGCACGCCGCTGGCCGAGGGCGACTTCTTCGGGCACCTGCACGAGGAACACGAACCCTCGATTCGCGCCTGGCTCAATGGCCTACAGGGTCAATAGCCTCAGTGTGGCTGTGTGGCCTCCTGGCGCGCTGCTCAACGAGATGCCAGCGCCGCCAGTCGCGCCGCCTGCCGGCGCAAGGCGTCGCGCAGTTCATGCGGCTGCCGGATCGTGAAATCGAAGCCCCAGCCGGCCATGACGCCGGCGAACCAGTCGAGGTCGGCGACCTCGCAGCGCACCACGACGCCTTCTGGCGACTCATCGAGCGTCGCAAGGTCGGGCGAGATATGCTGCCGCGCCACCGTGAGCGGCGCGTCCAGCAGCACCTCTACCTGCCAGTCCGAGGGCATCGTCGCCAGCGAACGCATGACGAAGGCGTGGGTGTCGAAATCGGCGGGCGGTGTGAAGGCGCCCGCGCGCGGCTCAGCGCAGGCGATACGGTCGAGGCGGAAGACGCGCAGGTCGTGGCGCAGATGGCACCAGGCGGCGAGAAACCAGCGTCCCCGGCGGTAGACGAGGCCGTAGGGGTCAACCTCGCGCTCGCTCTCCGCGCCGTCCCAGGCGTTGTACCGCAGCCACACCCGCCGGCGCTCGCGCACCGCGCTGCTCAACGTGACGACGACCTCGCCCGCCGGGCTGGTCTCGGGCAGTGGCGCGTCGAAGACCAAGGTGTCGCTGACCGCGCGCAGGCGGTCGCGCAGCGCCTCGGGCATGACCCGCTGCAACTTCGCCAGCGCGCCTTCCGTGGCCGGCGCGGCGACCGCCAGCCGGAGCTGGCGCGCGGCGATTAGCCCGAGCGTCAGGGCCAGCGCCTCGTCGTCGGTGAACATCAGCGGCGGGAGTTTGAAGCCCGGCCGCAGCCGGTAGGCGCCGTAGCGCCCGCGCTCCGCCTCAATCGGGATGCCGAGGTCTTGCAGCGTGATGATGTAT
>DASUBC010000234.1:0-3097 GCA_035763465.1 Thermomicrobiales bacterium | reverse complement strand
GCTGCCCCACACGTCGTCGCGTGACATCGGGATCATAGCGGCCACGCCACTCCTCCGCAACCTGAGTGAGGTGGGCAGTGGGGCAGTGGGGCAGTCGGGCAGTGGGTGCAGGTCAGCACTACACCAGTAGACAAGCACTGTGCCGACCAGAGTCTACTGCTCGACTGCCCGACTGCCTCACTGCCGACTCGCTACAGCGCCCGCGCTGCCGCCGCGCCCGCGACGACCGCTGCCAGACCCAGCGTCAGGCTGGCCGCGATATAGGCGAGGGCAGCTCCGTAGAGATGGTGCTGCGCCAGGGTGATCGTTTCGACGCCGAAGGTCGAGAAGGTGGTGTACGCGCCGAGGAAGCCGGTCGCGACGAAGAGGCGCGTCACGGCTCGGCCGATGAAGCGCTCGGTGACTAAGGTCAGAAAGAAGCCCAGCGCCAGACTGCCGGTGACATTGATCAGCAGCGTGCCCCACGGCAACGGTCCCGGCCAGCGCGCGGCCCACTGGCCGGTCAGATAGCGCGTGTTCGCGCCGAGCAGCCCCCCCGCGCTGATCGCGGCATAGGGCGCCAGGCGGGCACGCCAGTGCGTGGCGGCCGGTTCGGGGACATCTTCGGGCGCGTGCGCTAGTTCGGCTTCGGGAATCGCATCGTACGGGTGCGTGAAGAGCGGCGGCGCCAGTGCCGCCCGGCCATCCGTTTCGTCGTCCTCAGCCATGCGTGTGCTCATCCTCGCTCACCGCATCACCAGCCTGCAACGGCGCTGCCCAGCAACACCCCGAGCGCCGCCGCTGCAAGCCCCAGCCCGATCGTGCCCAGCGCATTGACCACCGCCCCGCGCCGGTCGCCTGCCCAGGCGAGTGCGATGGTCTCGAAGGCAAAGGTCGAAAAGGTGGTGAAGCCGCCGCAAAAACCAGTGCCGAGCAACGCGCGGGCATTCGCGCCATCCGGCCCTGTCACCGCCGTCAGCAGCACCCCGAGCAGAAAACTCCCGACCAGATTGATGACCAGCGTGCCATAGGGGAAGAGTGTGCCCCAGCGACTGGCGGCGGCGGACGAGACCAGATAGCGCAAATTCGCGCCGGCAATGCCGCCCAGGCCCACCAGCAGATACGGCTGCATCCTCACCCTCTATCACCGGCCTAGGCGGCCGGCGCGACGCACAAAAAAACTTCTACCGCCACGCGAACGCGGCCAGTAGAAGCCATCAGCCGGTATCCGGCGACCCACCTGTACCCAGGCGGGCCTGCGAGCCTCATCGCAGCGCCACATATTCAGCAGCGCCTTCAGAGTGTACCCGCCCCGCGCGCCGCCAGCAAGCCAGCCCACGATTTTCAACGCAGAGGGCGCGGAGAGCGCAGAGACCGCAGAGAGAAAAAGAGTTGCTTGCGTCGGGTGGGGTCGGCTAGAAACCGGCCACCTTGTAATGCCACCGCACTATCTCTCGTTCCTCTCGGCGGTCTCTGCGCCCTCTGCGTTAGAGCCGTACCCCTGTCGCGCCGGGCAAGGGTTCGTCGGCGGTGCGAGACGGGGCGTCCAGGCCGAGTTTGCGGGCCAGGAGGTCGCCGGTGGCGGCGGCCATGCGGCGCGCGGTGGTTACTTTGCCGCCGAGGATGGTGATGAAGCCGCCGAGTCCATCGCGGTCTGCATGGTCAATGAGCAGAAAGTCGCGGCTGAGGGCGCGTCCGTGCTGGTCGGCCTGCCCGGCCTGGGCCTCGGTCGCGGCGAGCGGGCGCACCGCCGCCCAGCTCTGGGTGACGGCGATTTCGCGAATGACCGGCGCCATCTTGAGCGCTTCGGCGACCAGTCGCTCAGGCTCACCGTCCGGCACCGCCGTATCATCCGGCCCTGCGGCCGGTTGCGCGGTCGTGCCGAGCACAGCGCTGGTGCCATTTGGCACGATGAGGTCGCCATCAGCCGGTGGACGGCCATAGTTGATGACGTGCCGCGTGGGACGATGCGCCAGCGCGACCAGCGTGCCCTTGTTCGGCGCCAGCGTCACGTCCACGCCGGCCAACCCGGCCAGCCGCCCCGCCCACGGCCCGGCCGCGTTGATAACATACTCGGCGTGTACGGTGTAAAACTGCATCGTGAGGCGGTTGCGCCCGGTCGCGCCGGTGATCCGGTCGCCCTCGCGCAACAGCCGGTCCACCTCGACGCCGCGAAAGGCCCAGCAGCCGTGATCCTGTGCCGAGAGGACATTGGCGACACAGAACCGCCAGGCGTCGAGCACAGCGTCCGGCACGCGGAACGCGCGGATGACATTCGGCGCGACGAGTGGTTCCTCGGACATGACTTCCTGATGCGACAATTCCTCCACCGGAATACCCGCCGCACGGCAGCCTTCGATGAACGGGCGCTGGAAGAGCAGTTCGGCGCGGCCATCAAGGATCAGGAACAGGCCGCCGGTGTCCTCGATGCAGTGTGGCGCGATCCGGCGCAGGATCGCGTTTTCCTCCGCGCACTCGCGCGCCGTAACCGGGTCGTTGGTGACATAACGCGCGCCGCTATGCAGCAAGCCGTGGTAATGGCCGGTCGTGCCGCTCGCCAGATCGTCGCGCTCCAGCAGGCACACGCTGATGCCGCGCATGGCGAGGTCGCGCGCGACCGCCGTCCCCGTCGCCCCGCCGCCGATGACCAGCGCCTGTACCGTAAGGTCCACCGTGCTACACCCTCCACGCCTGCCGGCTCTAGCGGAGAGTGTAGCACGGTGGCCGGCCCTCACCCCCAACTCCTCCTGTGCAACGCGAGAGGGGGCTGGGGGAGGGCGAACCCGTGTTTACGGTGTTGGGTCAGCGAACGCGCCGCCGTAGATGTCAGAGTTGCCGAAGTTCGCCGGGCACACCTGTTGCGGCGCCGGCGCCGGCAGTGGGCTGGCGGTATAGAGCGACCCACGATAGGCGTCTATCGCCGGGCAATCTGCCGCATTGCGCGCGTCGTTCCACACCGCCGCGCCGTAGGTGCGGGTGGCGACGGCGTAGACGTAATCGCCGAGGAACTCCGCCGTGAGACCATTCTGGCTGGTGCCGCGCGGATCGCCCTGAGCGCCGCGATGCACCGCCGACCAGCCGCCGGGCGCGCCGTTGCTCCCAACATCGGCGTGCAGCA
>DASUBC010000233.1:0-4896 GCA_035763465.1 Thermomicrobiales bacterium | reverse complement strand
GGCGAGCCGCACGAGCCGGTCGGGCCAGAGCAGGTCGGCGATGCGCGCCATATCGAGCGTGACCTGGGTGGCGCTCAACCAGTCCACCTCCAGATCGAAGATGATGGAGCAGGCGTCGTCCGCCAGGCGGCGGAACTGGAGGCCGTGGTTGGCGCTGGGGAAGCCTTCACCCTGGAGCGTGAGCCGCCGGCGTGCGGGGTCGGGCGAGGCGCGCAGCACACAGCGTGGCGGCTGCGGGCTGACCGCGTGGATGGCCGGCTGCGGCTCGCCACTTGCCGAGTTGGCTGTCTGCCCTGTCTCAGCGCCCGGTGACACGCTCCACCCCCTCGCGCGCCGACGTGCGTCGCCTGGCGCGGATAGTACCACGGCGGCCCGGCAGCGCCCGCCCGTGGCAAGCCGCGCCAGGACTTGCTGGTTCAGACGCAATCTTGGTGATTTGCCGCAGAGCGCCTGCTGTTACGAGGGATGCGGCGGAGGTGGTCACTCTTGGGGCGCCATACCTTCCAGGCCGCCGCCCAGGTTTCTGTGGGATGGAGCAGCCCGGTAGCGCAGCGGCGACTATGGCAGGGCCGCGATGGCACTCATCGTCATCACCAACTGGAGCGGGTGCTCTGGGAAGGCCACGAAGCCGAGGGCTCGATACCAGAGGGCGAGCTCCTCGGTGAGGGCATGGACCACCACGCCCAATGAGGCCGACACGGCGGTCTGGGCCTTCGCGCTGTGCAGGGCGTGATTGACGAGCATCTGGCCGATGCCCCGCTGCTGATACGCCTTATGGACGCCCAGCTTGCCGAGCAGGTGCATGGGAATCTGCATTCGCGCGGGGAGTTTCTTGCCGCCGAGTTTCGGCAGATCGCTGCCGAGCACCGCATAGTTGCTGAGGGAGTAGAACCCTACCACAACCCCGGACGACTCCTCGACCATGACCCAGACGGCGGTCAGACCGCGATCCTGTTGCTGGCCAGCCAGCTCGACGAACCATTTGTCCATGGAGTCCTCCCCACACGAAAACGCCTTGCGGTCGTGACTCGCAAGGCGTTCGATGCGGAAAGGCGGCGTGCTCATCGACACTCAGCTTCCGAGCAGCTCGCGACGGCGCTCGGCGGCGCGCTGCATCGCCGGCGTCGGCGCGGCGGCCGGCTGGCGCAGCAGATCGAGGAGCCACGCCGTCTCATCATTGGAGAGGGCCAGCGTGCTGTTAGCGTTGATCAACTCACTCGCACATTGAGAGGCCGCCATCTTGATAAACGCCGACAGCGAGACGCCAGCCAGAGCAGCAGCCTGCTCCCACTTCCGCTTGACTTCGGCTTCCATGCGTAGATCAACCCGATCCATCACCGCACCCATGGCAGGCTCCTCTCAATTCACCCGCGCTCACCGGGCGATACAGCCCCACGGGTATACTTACACTGTACGGTAAATCACCGTCAATGTCAATGCCGCCGAAGCGCTATGCCCAAAATGTCCCCAAGCCCTTTGCACTTCGCCAGTGGATGGTGGAACTCCCGCAAGTTTGGTGAAGCCAATCCCAGCGTAGGGAGACGTCTCCGGATAGTGATCGAACCCGCACCGATCGCCGGCGATCACTACCAGTATCTGACGCTCATTCCCCACTCGCCGAGGCGCCTGGACCGTAATCATCAGAGTTGCGGAAAAGCCGACGTACTTTACACATATGGACTATTGCCGTAGCAGCAACACCAGCTCACCCATTCTGAGTGAGGAAGGCACGTACCTGCGGCAGTATCGCCCCCGCCGCCTGGAATGCCTGCCCGTGGTTCAGCCCTGGCAGCGCCACGAAGGTGGCCCCCGGTATCGCCTCGGTCGCCTGCTGCACCCCCGCGAAGTACGGGTCGGCGTCGCCCGCGTAGAGGAACGCCGGCGGGCGCAACGTCGGGAGTTCGGCGGTGAGGTCCGGGTAGGTGCAGGCGGCCTCGAAATGCGCGGCGAGGACGAGGGGATCGTTGGCGAGCAAGCCCTCACGCACGGCGGGCGGGAATGGCCCCGCGTTCATCTCCATCTGTGCAACGTGGTCCGCCATGCTGCCCCGCCGCAGGGCCGACGCTTGGCGCGCGTAGCGCGCGGGGTCGAGGGAAGCAGGCGCACCCCCGCCGAGGATGAGCGCGTGACAGCGTCCCGGCGCGCGGAGGCCAAAGCCGAACCCGATGAGCGCGCCGAGGGAGTAGCCCCAAAAGCGCGCCTGTTCGACCTCCGCCGCGTCCAGCACGGCGGCCACATCGCGGACGCGCGCCTCGAAGGTGTAGGCCGCTGCATCGTGCGGCTTGTCGCTCCGCCCGTAGCCGCGCGGGTCCATGAGGATGAGCCGGTAATCATTGCGGAGGGCTTGGGCGACGGCGACATCCTCCCGCCGCCAGTCCTGCAACCGCATCATGTTACCCGCGTGCAGCACCAGCGGCGGCCCGTCACCCTCGACCTCGTAGTAGAGGCGCACGCCGGCGTTCTCTGCGTAGGGCATGGCCCCATCTCCTCACACGCACGCGCACCTGACCAACTGTTGTCCATGGCGATGCAGTATAGCACGGCCCGGCCATGGCCACGACCCAAATGTATCAAGCAAGTCGTGGCGAAGTGGCCCCGTGGTGAGCGACCGGCCGCTGGGCGGTCTGCGCGTGGAAGGTCGGGCGGCGCCGCTGGGTGGATCAGCAGGCAGCGCATGTTCCAGCGCGGCGCCCGGTCAGCGGTAGCCGAACACCGGCGGAAAGACGATGACGACAATCGCCGCCCAGACGGCATAGACCGGCAGGTACTCCGTCTGCCACCGTTCGAGGCTCGTGAACGAGCCGCGCCCACGCAGGAAGCGGAGGTAGAGTACGGCCGACCACGCCAGGTTGACCAGGAGAATCACGTTCACCCCGAGCACGGCCACGCGGTTCGGGCTGAACCCGAACTCGGTGATGCGCGCGGCGATGGCCCACAGTGCGACCGCGTCGGCCAGCAGCGCACTGACCACCAGCACGACTTGCAGCACATCGAAGACGCCGGGCGGCGCGCCGGGGTCGCGGGCGGAGATGGCGTAGAGGAGCAGGGCAAGGACCAGCACCAGGAGCAGGTCGAAGACGATGAGCATGTCCCGCTCGATGGCGACGCCGCGTCCGGTCACCAGCAGGGCGCCCAGAAACGTGACCAGCACGGCGGCGAAAAGGGGAGTGAAGAGGCGCGTCAACACGGGCGCCATATTCTCGATCACGCTCTGCTTGGCCTCCACCAGCCAGGAGGCGACCAGCACGGCCCCGGCCGCGCCGCACGGCAGCAGCCACGCCGCGATGAACAACTGGGCGTTGATGCCGATGGTCTGGAACATCAGCAGCAGGAACGCCGTGAGCACCCCGCCGCCGAGCGCGATCAGCACGTAGTAGATGAACAACTCGCCGGAGAAGCGGATGAAGTCCATGCGGCCCCCGGCCTGGCGCCAGCGGCCACCGGCGTACGCGATACCCACCACCAGCCAGAGCGCGATCGGTAGATGCAGCGCCGTGAGCATCTCGGTGAAGCCGTTCGGGGCGAAGGGATAGACGTTGGCGGCGAGACCCGCCGCGACGAACGCCGCGACCAGCCAGCGGAGCGTGCCGGCGCCGAGGCGCCGTTTCCAGGCGAAATAGCTGGTCAGGAGAGGCAGCACGAAGAGACTCGCGTTGCGGGCGTAGAAACTGAAGTCCTGGTCCAGGTCGAGTCCGAAGAGCGCGGGCGCCTTGATGAGCACGGCCGCCGCCACGGCGAGACCGAAGGCGACGATGGCATCTGTTCTAGCCCGCGCTCGTGGCTCTTCGGAATCCGCGGGGGCAACGACGAGTTGTTTCCAGAGGCGGTCCGAGTGCTCGCGCGCGAACTCCCGCGAGAGGGCGTCGAGGTTGCCCATGCGTTTCACCGCCACCAGGAACGCTTCATCGGTGGCCAGCCCCGCCTCGACCAGAACCGCCACCTGCTCGCGCAAATGGTCTTCTAGTTCCGCGACATCAACGGCATGGATCGCCTGCCGGCGGCGGAGGTAACTCCGCCACTGGTCAATCTGCTCTTCGAGCGCGCCCGCGTTATTCGGAACCGGCATCGCTCAGGCGCCCTGTGGCGCGGCCGGCGCCAGCGGGCCGGGCAGGACGGCAAGGGCGAGCAGCTGCCAGATGCTCCGCAGCGTCGCATCCACTGCCCGCCACTGCCGGCGCTCCTCCGCGAGCTGTGCCTGGCCCCGGGCCGTGATCCGGTAGTACTTGCGCCGGCGCCCGCTCGCCGCCACTTCCCATCGCGTCTCGACGTGGCCGAGCCGTTCGAGCCGGTGCAGCACGGGGTAAAGCATCCCGTCCGTCCACTCCAGGCGCCCGCCGGACAACTCCCGCACGCGCTGGAGGATCGCGTAGCCGTAGCTGTCCGCTTCGGCCAGGATCGCCAGGACGATTGGCGTCGAGGACGCAGCCATCAGGTCTTTATTGATCTCCATGTGTTGACCCCTCGCGCGATGCTCAGAAACTCACTGGGTCTACATAGCAGCATTATACATAGCAGTACAAGGTATGTAAAGCGCCGCGCGAGCGGAAGATTGCCAGCGCGAGCACGGTATCCGCCTCAGTGTTCCGCGCGCTCGCGGTCTTCGGCCAGGTCGAGCGCGAGGACGCTGGCGAGGATGAGCAGGTCGTTGGCGCCGGCGGCGATCTCCACGCCGTAGGTGTCGCGCAGGCTGAACCAGCGCTTGGAGACGGTGGCGACCGTTTGGCCGCCGCGCGCGATAGTGAACTCGTGCTCGAAGAGGTTGCCGGTCATCTCCAGGTCGTCCGGGCCGGGGATGTCAATGGTGAAGCGGTCCACGAACGGCGAGAAGAAGTGCTTGCGGACCTCGGCGGCGTCCTGGCCGCCCAGCGCGATTTCGTAGGTGGGGCGCAGGGCGAT
>DASUBC010000232.1:0-19221 GCA_035763465.1 Thermomicrobiales bacterium | reverse complement strand
TACCCCGCCGCCCCGCGAGGGAGGGGGAACTGCCGACCACCTCATAGCCAGTTCCCCCTCGCCCGTGACACGGGCGAGGGCTGTCGTTGGGTGAGGACTGTCCGTCAGGGGACGAGGGCCACCTCGCGCCGCAGGAAGCGCCCTGAGCCTGGCTCGGCCAGCACCCGGCCATCGGCGTAGATAGTGCGCCCGTGCGAGATGGTGCGGACGACCTGACCACGCACGTGGCGGCCGTCGAACGGCGTCCATTTGTGCTTCGTCAGCAGGTCGGCGGCGCGGATTGTCCACTCGCGCGCGAAGTCGTAGAGGGCCAGGTCGGCGTCGGAGCCAACTTGAATCGTGCCCTTACGCGGGTAGAGGCCGAAAATGTGCGCAGCGTTGGTGGCGGTAATCGCGGCGCACTGCTCCAGCGGAAAGCCCCAGGTATGCAGGGCTTCATCGAGGACGGCGGGGTACATCACCTGAATCACGTTCAGGCCGAGCGGCGCCTCCCAGATGGACGCGCGCCCGGCCTCTTTCTCCGCAGTCATGTACGGCGCGTGGTCGGAGCAGACGAAATCGAGCGTACCGTCGCTGAGACCCTGCCACATTGCCTCGACGTGGTCGCGCGTGCGAATGGCGGGAGCACAGCGCGCGTACGGCCCCCAGCGCGCCACATCGTCCTCGGTCATGAGCAGGTATTGCGGGCAGGTCTCGGCTGTGACCGCCAGGTCGTCCAGTTTCGCCTCGGCGATGGCGACCAGCGAACCGGCCGCGCTGACATGGGCGATGTGGACGTGCGCGTTCGCCTCGCCGGCCAGAAAGATCGCCCGCCGCACCGCCTCGACCTCGATTAGCGGCGGACGTGATTCGCAGTGCGCCAGCGGGTCGTGGCGGCCCGCCTCGCGCAGCCGCCGGATACCGGCTTGCAGCAGCGCGTCGTTTTCGGCATGAACGGTCAGGAAAGAGTCAAGGTCGCTGACGGCCAGCAGCGCGTCGTAGAGTTGCGCGTCGTTCACCATCGGGTAGGCCGGGCTGGAGCCGCACATGAACGCCTTGAACGCGACCGCGCCGGACGCCGCCTGCGCTTCCAGATCGGCGCGGTCCTGGCCGATCGCCCCACCATAGAGCGCCACGTCAATGATCGCGTGCGCCTCGACGCCGGCGCGCTTCTGGGCGAACGACGCGGCGTCGGTCACCGGCGGGTCCGCCTGCGGCATCTCCACTACGGTCGTGATGCCCCCGGCGGCGGCGGCGGCGGTGCCGGTCGTGAAGCCCTCGCGGTCGAGGTTGGACGGCTCGCGCAGGTGCGTATGCGGATCGATGCCGCCCGGCAGCACGGTCAGACCGCTGGCGTCAATGACCTCGTCCGCGCCGGCCAGGTCGGTGCCGGCATCGCTGGTCAGCGCCGCGATGCGGCCGTCACGAATGACGATGTCAGCCCGAATCGCGCCGGTCTCGGTCACCACCGTCCCGCCGCGCACAATCGTCGTCGTCATCGCCTCCTCCTTGTCGGGGATGGGGAACCGCCAAGACGCCAAGGAATCGCAGGCACGCCAAGATTCCTTATTTCGTTTTTTCTTGGTGCCTTGGCGGTTCCGCCGTTCCCTATTTCGCGTTCCGCACTCGCTTCAGGCGAGAAAGACGACGCGCAGGGGCGGCTCCGCGTGCTCGCCCGCGCGGAGGTCGCCGGGGGCGGTCGCGGCCAGCAGAATTACCCCCGCTTCGCCGAGATTGACCACCTGGCCGGGTTGCAAGTCGTGCTCGCCGCGCGCCAGGTGACGCGCTACCATCTGCAACAACTGGACAGCGGACGGCAGGAACGCGGCCGGCACATTGACAATCTCCAGTTCAGGGCCGCCGGTCAGGTCGTGCAGCCCCTGCGTGGCGAGATAATGGCCGCAGGCGAATGAACGCGCCGGCGCGAGCCAGGGCTGGTCGTTCGCCAGCGCCGTCAGCGTCGCGCGATCCGTCCGGCTGGCGGCGGCCAGCGCCTCCTGGCGCACCGCCGCCTCCGACCCAACAGCGTCCGGCGGCGCGACGATGGCGACGTTGACCAGGTCTTCGATGACTTCCGGTTGCGCGCGGCCCGGCTCCGCGTCCCGTGTTGTCTGGTCTTCCCCCATGCCTGCTATCCATTCTCCTGCCCCACCGCCCACACTACTCGTGGCTCCAATCTTAGCGCATTGCGGCGACAAGGACACCACCCGCTACCGGGCGTGTCTGTTCGGCGTCGGGGCCGGGCAGGTCGTGTTCCTGGATTAACGCTGGGTGGGTGGCCTGCGAGCTGTGGCCCCGGACTCAAGTCCGGGCCTGGGCACACTAGCGCGTGAACTAAGTCCGCTCTTCGGACTGGCGGTGGATGGGCTGGTAGTAGCCCTGCGCTGGTGGTTCACAGTCTGCGAAGTAGACTTCGTCCACGCTCCAGCGTGCCCAGCACGGGATTTCAATCCCGTGCCCCACCTGCCAGTAGCGGCGGGCGACTTCAAGCGCCCGCCGCCCGCACCCGCAGCTGCGCTACTTGACGGTCAGTTTGGCAATCATCCCCGCTTCTTTGTGGCCGGGTAGCGTGCAGACAATCGTGTAACTGCCTGCCTTTAAGCCTTTGATGGTGAAGTTGTGCGGCGCATTATCACGAAACGTGCCGCTCGTCACGTTGATGCCATTACCCTGCACGCTGAAGTCGTGACCCTGGCCGCTTGTGTTCGTAACGACGAAGGTGACATCCCCCGCAGTGGTCTCATAGGCCGTCTTATCCCAGCGTAGCGCGCCGCTCGGATCGGTCTGCACCTCGACCTTCGTCGCCGCCACATCGGTGGCGAACCCACCATTCACGTTGGCAGCGCTGCCGCACGCGGTGACAGCGGCAACCAGGGTCGGCAGCAGCAGGATTGCGACTACCCTCAGCACAAAGCGCGCCATTGCGCGTCCTCCCTTCGAGGCTGGCAGTCGGGCAGTCGGCTCTCCTCAGCACCGTGCCAATCTACTGACACAGTGCTCATCCAGCGCACTGCCCGACTACCCGACTGCCCGGCTGCCCGACTCGTTCCTGCCCGACTTCACACCCGGCCCAGCGCGCGGTGGCGCCGCTCGCGCGCTTCATTCGCCAGCGCCCAGTGAATGAAAACCCAGGCAAACGCCAGCAGAAAGAAGGTGCCGCCACCCACCCACATCAGCAGTCCGCCGAGCTGCTGATCCACCAGCGGCGTCAACTTCGGCCACACCCGTGGGGCGCGCGCGTACATCGGATACAGAATCGTGTCGCTGAACGTCAGCAGCGCGCCGAGCAGTTGCCCTGGCAATGTCTGCGCGAAGAGATAGGCCATCTGCCAGCCAACGGCCAGTGGCGGCAATTCTTCCAGCGGACTGAGCACCGGCCACCAGGTGATGACGCCGGTGACGATGAAGGCCAGGTGCGCCGCGACATGCAGCGCCGCAGACGCCAGCACCGCGTCATACAGCGCCGGCACATGGTAGAGGGTGAAGACCACGTTAAAGAGGCCAAACGCCACCAGCGGCTGCGTCAGCCAGCGCCCAGCGGTCAGCAGCGCCGGATACTGCCGGATCGCCGGGCGCAGCATCCAACCGGGGATTGCGATCAGCAAGAGGGGCGGCAACACGAGCGTCAGCAGCAAGTGCTGCGCCATATGCACGCTGAAGAGATAGGAATCGCTCAGCTCGTCAACTGGCGAGGCCAGCGCGACATACACCGTAACCAGCGCGGCGACGAACGCCAGCCGGCGCCCGGCCGGCACCGGCTGGGCGCCGGGAAAGCGCCGCCGCCAGGGGCCACATGCGCCAAAGTACGCCACCAGGCAGAGGATAATCGCGAGGATGATTGATGGGTAGAACGGCCAGACGACTGGCACCTGCGCGCCGAACATGCCGCTGCACTTCCTCGATCGCTACTGCTGCGCTCGACGCGCGGTCGGCGAGTGAGGCGCGCGAGACGAGACAACCGCACGGGCGGCGGAGCCGCCGCCATAACGCTTACTTCAACGCCAGAATCACAAAGAGCAAGATCAGCCCGATGCCGAAGATAACGACAAACTGGCCGACCAGGTAGCTGGCACCCAGATCGGTCTTCCGCTCTGGCTCCCACGGCCCGGGGTCCGGCCACTTGACCGGCGGCAGTTTCGAGGCCCGGTAGGAGAACATCGCGGCGATGGCGACAACCAGGAGCGTCAAGGCCAGCGCAAGCGGCACCGCCCCGGTCGTCCCGACCGACAGCAACAGTTCACCGATCCCAATAATGAGCGCAATCACGACGGCGAAGACCACGATCGGCACAAGCAACGGAAAGAGCCGGTTGAGCACTGTCGCCTACTCCTTGCCACATATGGCCGTCACCGCGCGGCCTAGTCAACGTGCCATTCCGCGTGGATCAGCGCGGCGCGCTTCCGGCGCGCCCGCCGCAGCCGGTACCAGTAGAGCGCCGGTCCAATCGCCAGTATCGCCCCCAGCAAGACCCACGACCAGTTCAAGAGCACCGCGAACGTCAACATGTGCGACGCGGGATGCAAGACCGCGACCGCGACCCACACCAGCGCGATCAACGCGATCACCTTGGCCGCGATAACAAACCAGATCCAGACCATGATCGCCTGGCGGAACTCCGCCTCTTCGGCGTCGCGACGCCGATTCGTCGCGTAGGGTCGCCGCCGTGGTTGTGACTGCGAGGGGGAAGGGAACCGATGTGCCTGCATGGCTCTACCCTGACCGTGCGTCCGCTGCCGAGAACGGCTTGCCATGGGCTACGCCGCCCGGACCGTGGACAAGAATGGGTCGCCATTGCTCCCCCCGCAGAGCGCGTGCCGCACCTGGCCACGCGCCCGCTGTCCCGCTAGAAGTATAGCCCGTGGAACAACGCAATGAGAGCGGTCACCACGGTCATGGCAATGACCAGCGCGAAGCCGAAGAGTCGCAGAAAGAACGGATCGTCAAACTTCAGGTGCATGTAGAAGCCGACCACCAGCACAAACTTGATGCTGGACAGAATCAGGAACGCCGGCAACAGGAAGGGGCGAAAGGCTTCATGCAAATCCGGCAGATAGAAGATGCCGACTTCGACAATCGTGATTACCGCCAGTACCGCGGCGATCTCGATGTACGTCCGCGCGCCTGGATGCGTGTGCTCGTGCGGAAAGTGCTGCTCTTCCAGCAAGGCATTATCGAGTTCGTGACTCGTCATCGTCCTCTCCGTCTACTCTCGGCCAGCCGCGTCTAGCGGGACGTGGGGATCAGGTAGACTACCGTGAAAATGACAATCCAGACAATATCTACGAAGTGCCAGTAGAGGCCGGCAACTTCGACAAACAGGCTCTTGGACGCCGGAATACCCTTCCGCAGCGAATACAGCCACAGCGAGAGCAACCAGATCGCCCCGACCGTCACATGTGCGCCGTGGAAGCCCGTCAGTGTGAAGAACGTCGAACCGAAGAAATTCGTGTCGAGCCAGGCGCCCTTCTCAACCTTGAACGTCGTAAACTCGAAGTACTGGCCACCCAGGAAGACCAGGCCGAGCGCGGCGGTGGCGACCAGCCAGATCCGCAACTGGCGCTGATTCCCTTGCTGGCAGGCGGCGAGGGCCAGCACCATCGTTAAACTGCTGATCAGCAACACGAAGGCGCTGACAGACGTATAGGGAATCTCGAAGACTTGCTTCGGTCCCGGACCCTTGCCAAAGCCGACATCGGCGACGTAGGTCGCAATCAAGGAGCCGAACAGCATACATTCGGACCCGATAAAGGTCCACATCAGCATCTTGACACTGTTCAGGCCGGTCGAAGTCGGGTGGGCATGTTCCAGTTCGTCGCCGTGTCCCTCGCCGCCATCACCGCCGTGCTGGCGCGTGAGTTCGCCGTGCCCACCACCACCGTGGACGATCGCCTGCGCCACACTGCCCTCCCTTACGATAGGGGATAGACGATAGACGGGAGACGGTAGTTGCTCATTTCCAGCACGGTGCTGGTAGATCAGCACTGCCTCATCAGAAGGAACTACCGTCTACCGTCTATCCCCTACCACCTAATCAACCGGCTCGTACGACCAGAAGTAAATCGAAATCGCCAGCGCCGCGATGCCGAGCAACGACAGCACCGGGATCGGGCCGAGTTTGAACGGTGTCACGAAGCCGCCGAAGATCATCGAGACGCCAATGGCAGCGGCCAGCGGCCAGTAGGAGCTGCGCGGCATATGGATACGCTGCACATGCGGATCGGGCGAGATTGGCACCAGATGGCGCTCCGGCAGCCCCAGTTTCGCCGCTGCTTCGTCGGCGCGCTTCTCGACCCAGAGGGCATCGCGCGACGTAACGTGCGGCACCTTCGCGAAGTTGTAGGCCGGCGGCGGCGATGGAATCGCCCATTCCAGCGTTGCGCCGTCCCACGGATCGTTACCCGCGATGGGGCCATTGCGCAGGGCATAGAAGACATTCAGCACGAAGAGCCAGACCGACGCCGCCAGCAAGAACGCGCCAGTCGTCGCGACCAGATTCCAGAAATCCCAGCCGGTGCCGGTCGGATAAATGGACATGCGGCGCGGCATCCCCGCGATGCCGAGGAAGTGCATCGGGAAGAAGGTCACGTTGAAGCCGATCATCATCAGCCAGAAGGTGCCCTGTGCCAGCCGCTCGTTCAACATGCGCCCCGAGAATTTCGGGAACCAGTAGTGCAGCGCGGCAAAGAGCGCCAGCATCGTGCCGCCGAAGAGCACATAGTGAATGTGCGCCACGATGAAATAGGAGTCGGCCTGGAGCGAGTCCACCGGCGGCGACCCGTGCATGACGCCACTCAAGCCGCCGATGATGAACATCGCCACAAAGCCGATGGCGAAGAGCGCCGGCGATTTGAGATCGAGCGATCCACCGTAGAGCGTGCCGATCCAGTTGAAAATCTTGACGCCGGTCGGCACGGCAATCAGCATGGTCGAGAGCGAGAAGAAGGTGTTGGCGACCGGCCCCAGGCCGGTGGTGAACATGTGGTGCGCCCAGACGCCAAAGGCCAGGAACGCGATGGCCACCGTCGCCAGCACCATCGCAGCGTAGCCAAAGAGCGGCTTGCGCGCAAAGACCGGTAATATTTCCGAGATCACCCCGAAGGCCGGTAAGATCAAGATATAGACCTCGGGGTGGCCGAATATCCAGAAGAGATGCTGCCACAACAGTGGGTCGGCGCCCTTGGTCGCGTCGAGGAACGTCGTGCCGAAGTGCCGGTCGAAGAGGAGTTCGGTCAGCGCGATGGTGAAGACCGGGAAGGCCAGCAGCATCAAGACATTCGTGATGATCGTCGTCCAGCAGAACATTGGCATCCGCATCAGGCTCATGCCTGGCGCACGCATATTGATGATCGTCACGAAGAAGTTGATCGCGCCCGCCAGCGTGGCCACACCGAGAATCTGCAAGCCGATGATCCAGAAATCGGTGTTCAGCCCCGGTGAGTATTCCTTCGAGGTCAGCGGCGAATAGCCGTACCAGCCCGCATCCGGTTCAGCGCCGATCAGCCAGGACGAGGTCATAATGGCGCTGCCAAGCACGAAGGTCCAGAGGCTGAAGGCGTTGAGGCGCGGGAAAGCGACATCGCGCGCCCCGATTTGCAGCGGGATGATGTAGTTGAAGAACGCCACGCTCATCGGCATCAACGCCATGAAGATCATGGTCGTGGCGTGCATGGTGACGAACCCATTGTAGCGGTTCGGGTCCACCAGCAGATTGTCCGCCTTCCCCATCTGGAGGCGGACGACGAGCGCGTCGAAACCGCCGAGGCAGAAGTAGAAGAACGCGAACGCGCCGTACATGACGCCGATGCGCTTGTGGTCAACGGTGGTCAGCCAGCTCCAGATACCAGTCGGCGCCTCGACTGGCCGCCGGATTACGCGGGGTGGTGCTTGTGTCGTTGTCGCCATGTTCGTCCTCCTGCCCTACACCGGCAGCGCGAAACCTGCTGGCCGAGCGCCTTTAGCGCAAATTCGTCAGATACGCGGCGATTGCTTCCAGGTCATCCTGGGTGAAATTCGGGAATGCCGGCATCAGGGCGCCCGGCTTGACATCCTGGGGGTTATGCACCCACTTCATGATGTCGTCCGGCGTGTTCTCCAGCCAGCCGGCCACGATCGTCGTGCGGTCGCCGACATGCGTCAGGTTCGGCCCCACCTTCCCCTTCGCGTTCGTGCCGTCAATCGTATGGCAGCCAGCGCAGGCGCCGTTCACCACCAGCGTGCGGCCCTTGGCGATCAGGGCGGGGTCATCATACTTCGCATCGTGCGGCTTCGGCGTCGGGGGCACCAGCGTCGGCGCGGGGCCACTCGGCCTGGCCGCTGTCGGGGTCGCGGCGCCCGGTGTCGCCGCGCCGGGTGTCGCCGGCCCAGCAGCCGTCAGCGGCACCTGCTGCTGCTCCATCATCCACGCCTGAAAGTCATTGTTGTTCTGCACCATGACCCGCATCTTCATGAAGCCGTGACCCTCGCCGCAGAGCTCAGAGCACTGGCCGAAGAAGTCCCCGGTTTCAGTCGGCGTGAATTTCAGGCGGTTGACCCGATTGGGATAGACGTCCATCTTGCTGCCCATGAGTGGCACCCAGAAGGCGTGCTGTACATCGGCGGACGTCAGTTCGAATTCGACGGTCTTATTGACCGGAATGTGAATCTCGTTCGCGGTAATAATCTCGGGCTTGGTGTCGGGATATTGGACTTCCCACCAGAACTGATGGCCGATAATCTTAATGTGTGTCGCGTCAGCCGGCGCCGGGCTGGCCTCGCGAATGATCAGGCGCACCGTCGGGACGGCGACAATCAGCAACAAGACCACGGGGATAATCGTCCAGACCGCCTCGACCCGGTTGTTGCCGTGGATTTGCGCCGGCAGACCAGCGCCTGGCCGCCGCCGGAAGCGAATGACCGAGTAGAAGAGCATCGTCTCAACGATGATGAAGACCGCCGTCGCCAACCAGAAGACCAGGGCGTAGAGGCTGTGAATATCCTTCCCTTCAAGTGACTTGGGGTCAATGGTCATCGCCTCGCCCTTGAAGGTACACGCCGACAAGATGACGGCGAGCGCCAGCAACGGCAGCAGCGACAATGCCCGACGCGTCCAGTGGCGGCGCACCGCCTGGGTCTGCTCCTGACCTCGTGCGCCCTGAGGGTGAGAGCGCGTCGTCTCGGTACCCTCCTTCGCTGGCATGTCGCCTCCTGTTTGCCCCAACTCCGTCACACGTTCTCCCAACCCGGCACGCAGGCGTGGGGTACAACCGTATTATACGCACACTTGCGGAACGGCCCAACTACCCACGCCAGGCCCGGCACGGCCCTGGCGCCACGCGCCAGCCCTCCGCCAGCAGGCCACTCTGGGATCGTGGGGAGCATATCGAGCCAGCCGCAGGCTGTCAAGGTGTGCGCCCGCCACTTGGGCGCGGCGACCAATTCCGGTACAATGCAAGCAGCAATTTGTCCGGGTCGGCGCGCTGACCCGGTTCTGGCGTGCGCGGCGTAAGCCAGGCAGCGGCGCTGATGGAGACAGGAGGACCGCGTGACGTACGACAAGCGGACCGATCTCGTAGAAATGCCGATTGACGGCAGCCAGGTACTGGTCGGCGTGTTCGGCGACCAGCAAGGCGCGGACCGCGCGCTCAACGCCCTGGCCGCGGCCGGCTTCGAGCGCGAGCAGATCAACATCCTGAGCAAGTCACGCGGCGAAGCGCAGGCGCTCGCCGCCGAGATCAGCCCCGGCGCCACCGACGAGGCGTTCGCCGAACCCGAAGCGCACCGCATTCAGGGCGAGGTTGATGTCGAGCAGGTCAGCAAGATCAACCTCGGCACTGGCCTCGGCGCGCTCACCGGCGCCGCCGCTGGCATTGCGGTCGGCCTGGCAGCCATCGGTTTCCCCGGTCTCTCCGCGATCAGTTCCCCCGTTGCCGCCGCCGTTTGCGGCGTCATTGGCGCGGCCATTGGCGGCTGGGGCGGCTCGCTCGCCGGCGTGAGCGTGCCGGAGGAAGACACCAGCTACTTCACGGGCGACATGGACAAGGGCGCGTTCCTCGTCGCCGTGCGAACGATTCGCATTGACGAGGCGATCGACTTGCTGCGCGATGCGGGTGCGCGCAATTTTGCGGAAGGCGTCGCCGCCCACTGATACCGCGCCAGCAATCGCGCTGCGCTGCCTGTCGCCAATTAACCCACGATAGTTGCAGGGGAACGGATTGAGGTAAATCCGTTCCCCATTGTCTCGCTGGCGCCACTGCGCTGGACAGCATCGGCGGTGATTGACAGGGCTGTCCAGCACGGTAGACTACGCACGCCTGGCCGCCAAATCCGGAGTTGCCGATGAAGATCACAAATGTGGAAACACTCTGTCTCTCCCGGCTGCACGAGCGCGAGCGCCAATGGGTGACGGCGCGCTACCGGACGATCAAGGCCGACTGCGCCATCGTCGTGGTGGATACCGACGAGGGTCTGCGCGGTATCGGCGAAGCGTGCGCCTACGGTGTGCCCTCGCTCATGCGCGAGACCATCGCCTGGCTGACGCCAGATTTGCTTGGTCGCGATGTGACCGATCCGGCGCTTGTCCCCCACCCCAACGGCCGCACACGCAAGCATGACTGCGCCATCGCGGGCCTGGACTGCGCCCTGTGGGACTTGCGAGGGCAACTTGCCGGCAAGCGGGTCAGCGAACTCCTCGCTGCGAATCCACTCGACCGGGTGCGCCTCTACGCGTCGAGCGGCGTGCGCTACGACTGGCGCGCACGCCCCGAGCAGCTCATCGAAGAAGTGCTCGGGTACGCCGACGCTGGCTACACCGCCTGCAAGGTGCGGATCGGCACCGACTGGGGCTGGGATGGCGTCACGCCCGACCGCTTCCTCGGCCTGATGCGCGACCTCGCCACAGCGGTCAATGGCCGGCTCGAACTGATGGTGGACGGCAACCAGCGCCTAACCGTCGAGGAGGCGCTGACCGTCGGGCATGGCCTGGCCCGGCTTGGCGCTGTCTGGTTCGAGGAACCGATCCCACAGACTGATATTGATGGTTATGTCAAACTCAGCCGCGCCGTAGACCTGCCGATCAGCGGCGGTGAGCAATTCACCACCCTCGAACAATTCCGCCCCTACATCGAGCGCCACGCCTACAGCATCGTCCAGCCCGACGCCGGCTGCTGCGGCATCACCGAGGCGCTGCACATCGCCAGGGTCGCCGCGCGCTACGGCATTGACTGCTGCCCGCACAGCTGGCACAACGGCCTGATGGCGCTTGCCAACGGTCATCTGATTGCCGCGCTGCCGAAGCCGCGCGTGCTGGAACTCTGTATGGTGCAGGGGCCGCTACAATGGGCCATCCTGGCCGCGCCACCCGCCATCGCGCAGGGCTGGCTCACCCTACCCGGCCCCGGCATCGGCGTCGCACTCGCGGACGACCTCGCCGAACGCTTCCCGTACGTCGAAGGGCACTACGCGGTCGAAGTCACGCGCTGACGAGTCGGGCAGTCGGGCAGTCGGGCAGTGGGTTCGGGCCGGCGCAGTGGCTGGTTGCGAGTGCAGTGCTGCTGAGGTATGCCCGGATTGAAATCCAGGCTAAGGGCCTACGGCCACAAAGTCCCTCACGGGACTGGAGATGGTCAACCAGGGTGTTTGTCAGCCAGCCCCGGCCTCGCAACGAACCAGTCCCCGTAGGGGGACTTTGTGGCGCGTAGCGCCATTTAGCCCCGGATTTCAATCCGGGGGAATCCCTCAACGCCACCGCACCCGCCGCCAGGCGCCGCGCTGACCAGAACTCACTGCCCGCCTGCCCGACTCACACTTGCACGCCAAAGAGCGGGTAGCGCAGGAAATAGATCAAGAACGCGGCGCTGACCACGTATAATGCCGGGTGAATCTGCCGCCATTCGCCGCGCGCGAGCCGGATCAGCGTATAGAGAATGAAGCCCGCGCCGATACCGTTGGTGATGTTGTAGGTGAGCGGCATCAGAATCATCGTCGCCAGCACCGGCAGACCGATCGCCAGGTTACTGAAGTCCACGCCGCCGACTCTGACGACCTCGCCCCGTTCGTTGACCTGCTCGCGCGCCGCCAGCACACCGGTCATCATGAAGCCGACCAGGATGAGCGCGGGCGCGGTTGCCTGTGCCGGCACGACGCCGACGAGCGGCCAGAACGGCGTCGCCAGCAGGAACAAGATGCCGACCACCACCGACGTCAACCCGGTGCGCCCACCGTTGCCAACGCCGGCCGCCGACTCGATATAGGTCGTCGCGGACGACGTGCCGAAGACACCGCCGGCGATCGCTGCGATCGAGTCCACGAGCAGCGGCTTCTGCGCGTCCGGCAGGTCGCCGTTTTCATCGAGATAGCCGGCCTCGCTGCCGACGCCGATCAGTGTGCCGACCGTATCGAAGAAGTCGGAGAGCATGATGGCGAAGACAATCAGAATCGCCGTCAGCACGCCGAGTTTCGAGAAATAGCGAAAGGAGAAGTGGCCGAGCGCCGAAAAGTCGGGCGTGGCGGCGATCTGCGTCGGCAGCTTGGCGATGCCCTGGTCCTGTCCGTTGACCAGCCAGAGATTGCCGCCGCTCGCGTAGTTGACGACGATCGCCAGCACGGTCGTCGCGATGATGCCCCACAGGAGGGCGCCGCGCACGTTGCGCGCCATCAGCAAAATGGTGAAGAGCAGCCCAATCACCGCGATTGCCAGCGGCCACCCGGCCAACCGGCTCATCTCCAGCGGTGTGCCCTGGCCGGGCGGGTTGGAATGAACCAGCCCAGCCTCGACCAGCCCGATAAAGAGAATGAAGAGACCGATGCCGACCGAGATACCGCGCTTGAGGTCTTCGGGGATCGCGTCCATCACCACTTTTCGCAGCCCGACCACAACCAGCAGCGTGATGATGATCCCTTCCGTGACGATGACGCCCATCGCCTCGGCGTAACTGAGTTTCTGCGCGCCGACCAGCTGGAACGCGACGATCGCGTTAATGCCCAGCCCGGGCGCCAGCGCATAGGCCCGGTTGGTATACAGCCCCATGAAGATGGTCATGATCGCCGCCACCAGGCAGGTCGCCGTGGTGATCGCCGCGCGCGAAACGTCCTTCTGCGTCGCCGTCAACGTCGTCGGATTGACGAAGATGATGTAGCCCATCACCATGAAGGTGGTCAGGCCGGCCAGCAACTCGGTGCCGACTGTCGTATTCCAGGCGCGCAACTTGAAGAAGCGTTCCAGCGCGTTCCCGTCCGGCGTCTCGCGCGACTCGCCAAGCGTCTTGGTCTGTTCCGCCATCGTCCCCCTGCCTCCTCGGTTGCCCCATTCCACCGCCAGCAGCCTGGACTCCGCTCGACTTGTACGTACAGCAGCATCATACGCTTCGCTTGACGAGATGGCAAGGGAGCGTAGTCGGGCAGTCGGGCAATGCGTTGGATGAGCGCCGCGCCAAGAGACAGGCACGGCGCTGAAGAGAACCCGCTGCCCGACTGCCCGACTACAGTTGACTTCTCGCCCATCTCGCGAGTTAATCGCCTCAACAGTGGCGCGCCAGGTCCGTGGGTGACTGGGAATGCGCGTCATGCGCCATTATTGGGGAGGGATTGCGTGGCACAGTTCAAAATCGTGCAGACGAGTGCGCCACCGGGGGCGGTGCTGACCGACGAGCGCGAAGGGCTGGCGGAGTTCGCCGATTGTGTCGTCACCTATGGACCGCTCACGACGCCAGCGCAGCTCATCGAGCACTGCCGCGATGCTGACGCCTTGCTGGTGCCCGGCGCGCGGTTCACGCGCGAGGTCATCAACAGCCTGGAGAAGTGCCGGGCACTTGTGCGCTACGGCATCGGGTACGACACGATTGATGTTGACGCGGCGACCGACCACGGCCTGGTGGTGGTCAACATTCCGGACTTCTGCCAGCCCGAAGTCGCCAACCACGCGCTGGCGCACCTGCTCAATTGCGCCAAGAAGATCGTGCGCCTCGACGACTGGATGCGCGCGGGCGGCTGGAGCAAGGAGGGCCGGCCGGCCTTCCTCACCCCAATGGGGCCGCTGCACGGCGAGACCATCGGCCTGGTCGGCTTCGGCCAGATCGCGCGCGAGTTCTACCGCCGGCTCCAGGTGCTTGACATGCGCGTGATCGCCTACGACCCCTACGTGCCGGCGGAGCGCGCCGCCGCGCTCGGCGTCGAGATGTTGCCGCTGGATGAGGTGTTGCGCCGGAGCGACTATGTCTCCATTCATGTGCCGCTGACGAAGGAGACGCGCCGCCTGATTGACGCACGCGCATTGTCGCTGATGAAACCGACCGCGTATCTGATCAACACCTCGCGCGGGCCAATCGTGGACGAGCAGGCGCTGATCGCCGCCCTCCAAAGCGGCCAGATCGCCGGCGCTGGTCTCGACGTCTTCGAGGTCGAACCGCTGTCTGCCGACAGCCCACTGCTGAAAATGGACAATGTCGTCCTGACGCCGCACACCGCCAGCTACGCCGACGAAACCTTCCGGATCATGCGGCGGCGCGTTGGTGAAGAAGCCGCCCGCGCCCTGCGCGGCCAGATGCCGAACACACCCGTCAACCCGCAGGTCCGGCCGAAACTGAGCTGGCTCAACGAGCAATGACGAATGACGAGTGACGAATGACGAATATGCGCTACATCGCTGTCTACCGCGCCAGTCACCAGATGGGCCTACATTCATCATTCGCCACTCGTCATTCGTCATTCACAAGGAGGTGTTCCCATGGCAACCACCGACCTAGCACTCGCGTATCGCGCGCCGGACGTTGCGCGGAGCATGGCGGAGGCGTCGTTACGCTTCCTCGATACACTGACGGACGAACAGCGCGCCACGGCCACCTTCCCATTCGCGGGTGACGAGCGTTACCAGTGGCACTACACGCCGGTGGAGCGCAATGGCCTGTGGCTGAAAGCGATGACGCAGCCGCAGCGCGACGCCGCGCTGGCGCTCTTCGACACCGCTCTCAGCGCGCGGGGCGTGCGCCAGGTGCGCCAGATCATTGACCTGGAGCCGATTCTGCGCGAGACGGAGCGGATCGAGGGGATCGTCAACAACTGGCACCGCGACCCGGAGCGCTACTACTTCAGCGTCTTCGGCGAGCCGGGCGGCGCGGCGCCCTGGGCCTGGCGCGCGGGCGGCCATCACATCGGCATCCACTTCACCATCATTGAGCGCGACCTCGTCGCGCCGACACCGCTCTTCTTCGGCGCGAATCCCGCCGAGGTGCGCCACGGGCCACAGACCGGCCTGCGGACGCTGCCGGAGGAAGAAGACCTGGCCCGCGCGCTGCTCGCCAGCCTGGACGGGACGCGGAAAGCCACCGCGATCGTGGACCCGGTCGCGCCCGACGACATTCTCACCAAGAATTATCGCCAGGCCGCGCCGGACGCTGCCCCGGCCGGCATCGCCTACAGCGCACTGGCCGGCGAGCAGCGCGACCGGCTGGTCGGGCTGATCCGGTACTACATCGAGCGCACGAATGATACCTTGAGCGCGAACGCCTGGACGCGAATCGAGCAGGCGGGCCTGGAGCCGGTGACGTTCGCGTGGGCCGGACCGGAGGAGCGCGGCCAGGGGCATTACTACGCCGTCAAAGGCCCCACCTTCCTCATCGAGTACGACAACACGCAGAACAACGCCAACCACATTCACAGCGTCTGGCGCGACTTCACTGGCGACTGGGGCGAGGACTTGCTGGCCCAGCACTACGCCGAGTCGCACCACCACTGAGCCCCTGTCGCGGCCGGGGCGCATTGCGCCGCCCCCGGCCCATTACCTGGAAGGAGTGACGATGGCGACGCATCGCTTCCAGCCGACGCGCTATCACACGGCGATCGGCGCGCACGAACCAGTGCTCCACATCGCCCCCGGCGATACGGTAATCACGACGACGGTAGACGCCCGGGGCGGCGACGCCAGCGGGCAGCAGATCACGCCACGCGGCAACCCGCAGACCGGGCCATTCTTCATCGAGGGAGCCGAACCGGGCGACGCGCTGGTCGTTCACTTCGACCGGCTGGCGCTCAACCGCGCTAGCGGCTTTACCGCGACGACCGTCGCCGAGAACGTCGTTGATGGGTCATTCGTGCGGGAGTTGCCGGAGCAGCAAACCGTTACCTGGCGGCTCGACCACAAGCAGGGCCAGGCGACGCTCGAAGACCCCAACAGCAAACTGGACGGCTTCACGCTGCCCGTGCGGCCGATGCTCGGCTGCTTCGGCGTTGCGCCGCCGCGCGGCCAGGCCATCTCCACCGCGACCTCCGCCGAGCATGGCGGCAACATGGACTACAAGGGCTTCGAGCAAGGCGTGACGGTCTACCTGCCGGTCTTTGAGCCGGGCGCGCTCTTTCACCTGGGCGACGCGCACGCGGTACAGGGTGATGGCGAGATCGTCGGCACCGGCATCGAGACGTCCAGCGAGGTGCAGTTCACGGTCGAACTTCGCAAGGGCTGGACAATTGGTTGGCCGCGCGGTGAGAACGCCGACTACATCTTCACCGCCGGCAACGCCCGGCCGCTCGATCAGGCGCTCCAGCACGCGACCACCGAGATGCTGCGCTGGCTGGCGAGCGACTACGGTCTCGACACGCGCGCCGGCAGCATTCTGCTCGGCCAGTGCGTCGAGTACGAGGTCGGCAACGTCTTCGACCCCGCCTACACGATGATCTGCAAAATGCCCAAGCGGGTGCTCAGTCGCCTGCCCTGAGTCGCCCGCCATGAGCCACGCCAGCGCCGGTGGCCCCAGAGGTCGCCGGCGTTGGTGTTTCCGTTGGCTGCGGCTGCCGGAGCGTGAAGGTGACGGGACGCGCCTTGTAGCCCTGGACCGCCAGTTCGAAGCGCTCCATCGCCAGCGGGACGGCGAAGATCACCGTGCGGTCGCGCGATTCCTGATATTTGACGCTGGTGCCCAGGTGACTGCCGAAGGTGCCGGTGAAATAGCCCCGGTCGAACGCCGCGCAGCCATCTTCGTCGGCGGCGATGTCCTGCCCATTGAATCGCAGGTGGAAGTGGCGGTTGTAAAGCGTGCGCGAACTGTCTTTGTACAAGGTGTCGGTCATCGTCGCCCGGATTTTCACAACCAGCCAGACCTGGCCGGACGGCGCGGGCAGGTTGTCAACCGTGGGCAACCGTTGCGCGGAGAGCACCCGTATCGTCCAGCTATCGCCACTCTGGCGCTTCGGCGGCGGATCGGCCTGAAACAGCGTTGGCGTCGCCGTCGGCTTCGGCACGGTCGGTGTGCGCGGGCCAGGCTCCAGCGCCTCGTCCGGTATGATGCCTACAGCATTGAGCACGAGCGTGAGCGCGACGGCCCCGCCGCACAGCAGCGGCACTGCGCCAACCAGCACGAGTAACCCGATCACCAATGGCCGCGCCGACTTCATCTCGCCCTCTGCTTACCACACTTACGCCGCCGCACATTCTCCGGCCATACGGCATCTCGCCACCGTGGTAGTACGGGAGGGCTGCTGATATTGTTTCGACCGCCAGGAAAGAAGTGTTACTCCGCCGCGAACACGCCGGCTACATCGCGATGGATTAGATGGATTAGATAGTAGATGCTCGATGTCAGCTGTCAGTTGCTCCGCGCGAGCACCGCGCCAGCAGAGAAACACTGTGCCGGTCTGAACCTACTATCATCTGACATCTATCATCGAGCATCTCGCCATCACAGATACCGCGCGAACCAGTCCACGATCCGGTTGAGGCGCTCCAAACGGTGGAGCGGCTGGCCGCTGCGCGAGAGTTCGTGCCCTTCGTCGGGAAACCGCACGAATTCGACCGTGCGGCGCAGATATTTCAGCGCGGCGAAGAATTGCTCGCCCTGCTCGATCGGGCAGCGCAGGTCGCGCTCGGAGTGGATGATCAGCAGCGGCGTGACGACCTTTTCGACGTGCATCAGCGGCGAGCGGTCCAGGTAGAACTGGAGATTCTTCCAGGGCGGGCCGCCCCACTGCATATCGTTGCCGAAGTAGCCATTGTCGCTAGTGCCCCACTTGGAGGTCATGTTGCAAATCGAGCGTTGCGTGACTGCCGCTTTGAAGCGGTCGGTCTGCGTGATGATCCAGTTCGTCATGTAGCCGCCGAACGAGCCGCCGGTGACACCGATCCGGACCGGATCGATCCAGTCCGCGTGGGCGAGCGCGGCGTCCACGCCCAGCATCAGATCACGGTAGTCGTTGCCGCCCCAGTCGTCGTTGGAGGCCATCGTGAACCGCTCGCCGTAGGTGGTGCTGCCGCGCGGATTAATCGCCAGCACACCATACCCCTGCGCGGCGAGCAACTGGAACTCGAAGAAGAAGGCCGCGCCGTAGGCCGCGTGCGGCCCACCGTGAATTTCCAGCACCAGCGGGTAGCGTTCACCCTCGCGGACGTTCGCCGGTTTCATCAGCCAGCCCTGCACCGGCCAGCCTTCCGCGCCCGCGAACGCGAAACTCTCGGGCAGCGACAGCGCCACCTCGGTGAACAGTTCGCCGTTGAGATCGGTCAGGCGGCGCGGCGTGGCCGATTCCACGCCAATGGTCGTGCAATAGAGGTCGCCGGGATTGCCCGTGTCGGCGAGGTTGCAGGCGAGCGTCACGCCGTTGGCGCAGATCGAGAAGGTCTGCACCTGGGCATCCTGCGCTTCGATAACCCGCGCTGGAGACCCACCGTCGAGCGGCACGCGCCAGAGCGGCGTGTCGCCACGCACGGAGGCCAGGACGTAGAGGGCCGCGCAATCCGGCGCCCACACCGGCCGCTCGGCGGAGAGGCCGGCGCGGCTGTCGCTGCCGACGCCGAGGCCGATGCTGGTATCGAGCGTCGCGGTCAGGTTGCGCGGCTCACCGGCGCCGTCGGCGGCCGTGACCCAGAGGTGCTGGTTGACGCCGGCGACGTTCGGCCGGTCGCTGCCTACAAAGGCGATCCAGCGGCCATCGGGCGACCAGGCCGGGCTGTCCACCGGCCCCGGCCCCGTCGGCAGCCGCCGTGGCTCGGCCCCGCTGCCGTCGGCCGGAATCACCCAGAGATCGGTCGCGTTGGTGAAGTCGGCCTCATCGCCTGGCTCACGCTTGGACATACAGACGATCCAACGGCAATCCGGCGACCAGGCCGGCGCGGTGTGGCTGAACTCGCCGCTCGTCAGGCGTGTCTCGTGGCCGGCCAGGTCAACGGTCCACAGGTGCGTGCGGCGGGCGTGGATAAATCCGCTGCCATCGGCCTTGTGGCGAATGCGCCGCAACGTGACGACGTCGTCCGCGACCCGCTCGCCCTCCGCCGGCTCAGCGCCG
>DASUBC010000231.1:0-2894 GCA_035763465.1 Thermomicrobiales bacterium | reverse complement strand
CGGCGGTAGGGCGCGTAGCAGAGCGGGCGGGCGCAGGGCGGCGTGACCGTGTCGGGCGGCCAGGGATGCGCGGTGACGACGGTGAGCGCCTGGCCGGTCGGTAGGCGAACGCGCGCCCAGAGCGTCTGCGGGTCGTCGTGATTGCTCAACTGGGTGTCCGGCAGCCCGCTGGCGGTGATGGGATAGGCGCTGAGGATGGCTGTGCCCGCGATACTTTCCTTATACGGCAGCAGGCGATGGGGGTAGACGCGGGCGATGGCCGGGTCGCTGCTCAGTCGCGCGGCCCAGGCGCCGGGCAGTTCTTGCAGCGTGACGATAGCCGCCGGCTGCGCGGCCAGGAAGTCGCGCGCGCCCACGTAGTCCTGGTTGCCGGTATAGGCGTTCCAGGTCAGCAGCGTCACCGCGCCGCTTGCCGGCGTCGGGCGCGCCGCCGCCGTGCCTGCCGGCAGGAAGGGCGCGAGCGCCGCGACGCTCATAGCCACAATCGCCAGCCGCAGGAGCAGGTTGACCCGCGCGAAGGCCAGCGGCAGCAGCGCCAGCGCGGGCAAGAGCAGAAAGGGCGTCAGCACCGCGCAGAGCGCGACGATGCCAGCGCTGCGCGCTACCAGCCGGGGCAGCGCCCAGGCGGTGAGCAACAGCGCGAGATAGCCCCAGGCGAGCAGGGTGATGACCTGGCGTGGGCGGCGGCTGCTGGGCACGGCGTTTCCAGTGGTTGGCGCGGCGGTCGGACGCGCGACGTTCGTAGTACCGCAGTACATAACGCGCCACCGGCGGCAAATGTTGCGGGGTGGCGGGCAGCCCTCACCTCCTGGCAGCCCTCACTCCCTGGCCCCCTCTCCCGCCCTTCGGGCGAGGGGGAACTCGCTATGGCGTGATTGCTGTTCCCCTCGCCCGTAGGGCGGGAGAGGGGGCCAGGGGGTGAGGGCTGCTACAATGCGTGCGCCAATCCGGCATGTGGGTGACGACAGGGGAGGAAAGGCGTGCCGTTCAAGATTCTGATTACGACGACGAAATTTCCCGAAGCGGCGGACTACGTGCGCGCGTTCCTGCGCGACCACAATGGCGAACTAATCGAGCATGACTTCTACCGGGGCATTCCGCGCGCCGAGCAGTTGCGGCTCGTCGCGGACGCCGACGGCTACATCACGCACCTGGAGCCGGTGGACGAAGCAGTCTTCGCCGCCGCGCCGCGCCTGCGGGTCGTCTCCGCCGGCGGCGTCGGCTACGACCACATTGACCTCGCCGCCGCGACGCGGCACGGCGTGGCCGTCTGTATCTGCGCGGGCTGCAACAACCACGCGGTCTCCGAACTGGCGCTCGGGATGATGCTGGCGCTCGCGCGGCAGATTTTGCCCGCCGACCGCGCGGTCCGCGAGGGCGGCTGGCCGCGCCTGGTGGGGCCGGAACTGTGGGGCAAGACGCTTGGCATCGTCGGGCTGGGCCGGGTCGGTAAGAGCATCGCGCTCCTCGGGCGCGGCCTCGGGATGCGCGTGCTGGCGACCGATATTCAGTGGGACGTCACCTTCGCCAACGAGCATCAGATCAGTTATGTGCCGCTGCCGCGCCTGCTGCGCGAGTCGGACTTCGTCTCGCTCCACTGCCCGCTGACGCCGCAAACGCGCGGGCTGCTGAACGCCGCGCGGCTGGCGCAGATGAAGCCCACCGCGTACCTCATCAATACCGCGCGCGGCCCGATTGTCGAAGAAGCCGCGCTGGTCGCGGCGCTCCGCGACGGGCGCATCGCTGGCGCGGGCCTGGATGTTTTTGAGCACGAGCCGCATCCCGCGAACCCCTACGTCGCGTTCCCCAACGTCGTGCTGGCCCCGCACCTGGGCGGCGCGACGCACGAAGCGACCGAGCGGTCGCTCGAACTGGCCCTGCTCAACGTCACCCAGGTGCTGACCGGCGGCGAACCAATCTGCCGGGTCAACTGAACGCGGAATCGGTGACTGTTCAGCGCCGGGGCCGCCGCCCGCCGGGGTATCCGCGCAGCGGGTGGCGGGGGAGGGGGCTGCCGTATACTACCTATGAATGCAGCCGCCGTGCCGCGCGAGGAGGCGAGAAGCCATGACCACATCAGCGCATGAATACCGCGAAGCCATTCTCGACCTGCTACCGCCGCAGGGTGAGTGGAGCGAGGCGGAGTATCTGTGGCTGACCGACCGCGGCAACCGCCTGATTGAATTGAATGATGGCGTACTTGAGGTGCTGCCGATGCCGACACGCCGCCACCAGGCGATCCTGCAATGGCTCGCCTTCGCCTTCTTCGCTTATATCCAGCCGCGCGGCGGCGTTTCCTTCTTCGCGCCCCTGCGCCTCTTGATAGGACCGGACCACTTCCGCGAACCGGACCTGCTATTGCTGCGCGACGCGGCCGATCCCCGGAACCAGGACCGCTACTGGCTGGGCGCGGACCTGGTGCTGGAAGTCGTCAGCGCGGACGAACCGGCGCGCGATCTGATCACGAAGCGCCGGGAATATGCCGAAGCCGGCATCCCCGAATATTGGATTGTCAACCCGCTGACCCAGACGATTACCGTGCTGCTGCTCCGCGACGGCCAGTACGTCGAGCACGGCGTCTTCACGCGCGGCCAGCGAGCAACATCAGCCTTGCTGCCCGAGTTTGCGGTGGACGTGGCGGAGGTCTTCGCGGCCTGACGGTCCCCTGGTCCCCAATGCTGGGGGGGTTCCTCGATTCAGTACAGTGGTTTGCAGCCAGCCGCCCAGGTCAAATAAGCGTGCTCCCCCCAGCATGGGGGGCCGGGGGCCATCACTCCAGCGCCTTGAACGCGTGTGTCAGCGCCAGGCCGGGCTGCACGGTCAGATGCAGTTCGCAGGCGTCGGGATGCAGGTAGAGGGTGCTGTGCTCCAGCGGCTGCCCGGCGGTGTCGTAG
>DASUBC010000230.1:0-8531 GCA_035763465.1 Thermomicrobiales bacterium | reverse complement strand
CCGCGTTGTCGAGGTAGACCAGCGGGTGCCCGTTGACATGCTCGCTGAGAATCGGGAAGTCGGCGCGCACCGCCGCCACATCGAGCGAGGTGGACCGTGTTTCGGAAACCATGATCGTTTCCTCTGGTTGCAAGCCTGAAGGTCAAAGGTCGAAAATCCTCTTAGCCCTGGCGATTACCCAGCAGATTGATGAGAGACCTTCGACCCGCAGACCTGCGACCATAATGTGGACTCCAGAGTCTGTCCTATGAATGCGGCCTGCTCCCATCGCGCCGGTAAGGAGCACTGCTATCGGGTGGCTTGAGCATTAGCGCCACCCTCCCAGCGCGTGCCACTACCCCACGGCGCCTAGCATGGCATTGCTGGGTTTACGCAGTGGTTACACTGCGTTACAGCAACGTAAATCGGCACGACACATTCGCACGGAGCCTGTACCGGACCCGCCCTAAACTGCGAAATCTTCCTTCCGCTTCGGCGGCAGGCCCATCTTGGCCTGGATTGCGTCGGCGAGGCGGTCGCGCACTTCTTCGAGCGGGATGCGCTGCACGATCTCGTCCAGAAAACCTTCGACAATCGTCCGCTCGGCCTCTTCATGGCTGAGACCGCGGCTCATCAGGTAGAAGAGGTATTCCGGCTCGACCTGGCCGATCGTCGCGCCGTGCGTGCAGCGCACATCGTTCGCGCCGATCTCCAGTTTCGGCATCGTGTCCACGCGCGCCTTGTCGGAGAGCAGCAGATTACGGTTCGCCTGGTAGGCGTTGGTCTTCTGCGCGTGCGGCTCGACGCGAATCAGGCCCGCGAAGACCTGGCGTGCCCGGTCGCGCAAAACGCCCTTGAAGAGCAGGTCGCTCGTCGTGTTCGGCATTACATGGTCTTGCAGCGTGTGCTGATCGAAGTGTTGCGTGCCATCGCCGAAGTAGATGCCGAGCATCTCCGAGAACGCGCCCTCGCCCCGCAACGAGCTTTCGACGTTCGACTTCGTCAGTTTGCCGCCGAGCAGGATGGTCAGCGAGTTGGTCGTGCTGTCGCGGTCGGCGATCAGGCGCTGGGTGTTGAAATGGTAGACGTGGCGGCCCCAGTCCTGCACGCTGAAGTAGCGCAGGTGCGCGCCCGCGCCGGTGAAGAGTTCCACACCGCCATCGGAGAAGCCCTGTGTGCCCTCCGCCGTCGGGGAGATGAACTCATCAATGAACGCCGCCTCCGCGCCGGTTTCCAGCACGATCAGCGTATGCGCGAAGATCGCCGCCGCATCGGCGTCGGCATAGACACGCGCCTGAATCGGCGTCTCAATCACCACGTTGCGCGGCACATAGAGGAACGAGCCGCCGCTCCAGAACGCGGCGTGCAGTGCGCTAAACTTGTCGTGCTCCGCCGGCACCGCCTCGGTCAGCAGATAGCGTTGCAGCAAGTCCGGGTGCTCCCGCACCGCCTCGTCCAGGCCGGTGAAGATGACACCTTTCGCGGCCAGCGCCGCGTCGAGCGTGTGGTATACCGTGGTGGAGTTGTGCTGCACCAGCAGCCCGGCGCGGCCCGCTTCGCTCAACCCGGCGCGAGCCGCTTCCGGCACATCGGCCAGGCTGGTCGCCGGCGGGATGATGACGCTGAACGGTTCCTGCTGGTCGAGTTTCAGCATCCGGATACTGGTGCGCCGCCATTCCTCCTCACGCAGGCTCGGCATCGGCGTCGCTTCGTAGATTTCCCAGGCCCTCAGTCGCGCGGCCAGCACCCACTCGGGTTCACCCTTCGCGCGCGACAGCGCCTCGACGGCCTCGCGCGAAAAGCCGCGCTGTTGCGCCTCCGTCGGGCGCGCCATGGTCGTAGTCATCCCACCTCCTAATACAGAATGTGGAGTGCGGAGTGCGGAATAGGAACGAATTGTCCGGGCCGCTTCGCGCTCAACATTCTTATGCGTAGAGAGGGGCGGGGCTTCAATAAGCTCCCGCCCCTCTGCCTTACTACTGTTTACTTCCGTCCAGTCAGGAGCCGGCTGCGAGCGCAGACTCTGCTGCGCTCCGCACCCCGCACTTACCCGACGCTGCCGGCCATCTCCAGCTGGATCAGGCGGTTCAACTCAACCGCATACTCCAGCGGCAGTTCCTTGGCGATCGGCTCGATGAAACCGCTGACGATCATGCTCATCGCCTCGCCTTCACTCAGGCCGCGACTTTGCAGATAGAAGAGCTGTTCCTCGCCTACCTTGGAGACGGACGCTTCGTGACCAACGGTCACGTCGTCTTCTTCGATCTCCATGTAGGGGTAGGTGTCGGTGCGCGACTGCTCGTCCAGCAGCAGCGCGTCGCAGACAACGCTCGACTTGACGTCGTTCGCGCCCGGATGGATCTTGACCAGGCCCCGGTACGACGCCCGCCCGGTTCCCTTCGAGATGGACTTCGAGGTGACGGTGGACGAGGTGTGCGGTGCGACGTGCGTCATCTTCGCGCCCGCGTCCTGGTGCTGGCCATCGGCGGCGTACGCCACCGAGAGCACTTCACCCTTCGCGCCCGGCTCCATCAGCCAGACGGCCGGGTACTTCATCGTCAGCTTCGAACCGAGGTTGCCGTCCACCCACTCCATCGTCGCGTCCTTGTAGGCCGCGGCGCGCTTGGTGACGAGATTGTAGACGTTCTTCGACCAGTTCTGGATCGTCGTGTAGCGGCACCGCGCGCCTTCCTGCACGATGATCTCGACCACCGCCGAGTGCAGCGAGTCGGTCGCATACGTCGGCGCGGTGCAGCCCTCGACGTAGTGAACGTAGGAGCCGGGCGCGCAGATGATCAGCGTGCGCTCGAACTGTCCCATATTCTGGGCGTTGATGCGGAAGTACGCTTGCAGCGGCACCTCCACCTTGACGTTCTCGGGCACGTAGATGAACGAACCGCCCGACCAGACCGCCGAGTTCAACGCGGCGAACTTATTGTCGTTCGCCGGAATGATCGTGCCGAAGTACTGCTTCATCAGGTCGGGGTACTCGCGCAGCGCCGTGTCGGTGTCTACGAAGATCACGCCCAGTTGCTGGAGATCTTCGCGCAGCGAGTGATAGACCACCTCGCTCTCGTACTGCGCGCCGACGCCCGCCAGGTACTTGCGCTCGGCCTCCGGAATCCCGATCTTCTCAAAGGTGTCCTTGATGTAGGGCGGCACATCGTCCCAGGTGCGTCCCTGCTTCTCGGCAGGCTTAATGTAGTAGTAGATCTCATCGAAGTTGATCTCGCTGAGGTCGCCACCCCAGGTCGGCATCGGGCGCTTCAAGAAGTAGTCGTACGCCTTCAGCCGATAGTCCCGCATCCACTGCGGCTCGCCCTTCATCTCAGAAATCTGGGCGACGATCTCGCGCGACAGCCCCTTTTGGGCCTTGAAGACGTAGTCTTCCTTGTCCGCGAAGTCAAAGTTATAGTCGCCCGTTACCAGGACTTGCTCTTCAACTCGCTCTTCGGTGCTGCTCATGCTTCCCTCCGCCGGTACATCGTTCTTGCCGGCCACCGGACCGCCGATTACGACCGCCCGGTCAACGAGTGCTGCGCTCCGCCGGCCGGCGCCGCCACCGGCTCTTCGGCAGGCAGTGCTTCTTCCGGCGCGAATTCGCTGCGGACCCAGTCATAGCCCTTCACGTCCAGCTCCTCGGCCAGTTCGGGGCCGCCGTTGGCGACAATCCGGCCGTTGAGCATGACATGCACAAACTGCGGCTTGATGTAATTGAGCAGCCGCTGATAGTGGGTGATGACCAGGACGCCGAGATTCGGACCCAGCTGCGCGTTGACGCCATCGGCGACGACGCGCAACGCATCAATATCGAGACCGGAATCGGTCTCGTCCATAATGGCGAACTGCGGGTCCAGCATCGCCAGTTGCAGGATTTCCATCCGCTTCTTCTCGCCACCGGAGAAGCCTTCGTTGAGATAGCGCCCCATGAACGAGCGGTCCATCTTCAGCGTCGCCATCTTCTCCGTCAGGCGCTTGCGGAATTCCGCCACCGGCGGCGCCTTGAACTCCTCGCCAGGGTGCTGGCGCTCGAAACGCGCCTTCCGCACGACGTTGTAACTCTGGCGCAGGAAGTTCGCGACACTGACACCGGGAATCGCCGTGGGGTACTGAAAGGCGAGGAAGATGCCCAGATGCGCGCGCTCGTCCGGCGCCAGCTCCAGCAGATTCTCGCCATCGAGCAGCACTTCGCCCTCGGTCACCTCGTAGTTCGGGTGCCCGGCCAGCACATAGGCCAGCGTGCTCTTGCCGGAACCATTGAGGCCCATCAGCGCGTGAACTTCACCCTGATTGATGGTGAGGTCCACCCCGCGCAGGATTTCGCGGTCTTCGACTTTCGCGTGGAGATTCTTGATTACGAGCGAAGACAAGTTTGCGCTCCCTCCTTCCGGCCGATCATCACGCGGCATTGTGAGTGTTCCGGTGATGTTTGTAGCGGCATAGCACGAGTAAACCGCAGCACACGCGACGACGCGCGGCGCGGACCGACTTTCGCAACCAAATTATCTCATAATGTGGCGTCAGCGGCAAGGGAAGCGGCGTGGGCGGCGTGGCAGGCAGCGCACTGCCCGCGAAACTCGAGCTGCGGCAGCACATCGTGGTACTCGCGCGCGGCGGCAACCAGCGCGGCGGCCTCACTGAGAATCGCTGGATCGCCAAGTGGCCCATCCAGCGCCAGGTCAATGATCGCCCCACAACTCTCGCAAATCAGGTGCGGATGCGGCCGGGGATCGCGGCCATCGTAGCGGTGACTCTCGCCGACACTCAGTTCGAGCACTTCGCCGATGCCCTTGAGCATATCAATCGTCTTATAAATCGTCGCCAGGCTCGTCGTGGGATAGTCGCTCCGCACGCGATCGTACACCTGCTCGACCGTCGGGTGGCCGGTGTCTTCGGCCAATACGCGCAGCACGGCCATGCGCTGCGGCGTCAGCCGGAAACCATCCCGCCGCAACCGTGCGAGCAGTTGATCGTACCGGGTCGTGACCATCGCCTCGCCGCTCCTATCCCTTTCCACCGTCGTTGGCTGCTATTAGCTAAGAACCATTCTTATCTACCTTGCCCCAACTATACCAAACATCATCAACAAATTCAAGGACAACCAACACAAACGCAGCGCCACTACCAGGGCACGGTTTCAACGCAGAGCGCGCGGAGGACACAGAGACCGCAGAGCAGGCCGAGACCACTGAGAATGAAGGGAGAGATAAAATAATCGCATTCCCTCCGTTCCTCTCTGTGTCCTCTGTGCTCTCTGTGGTTCAATCGTCCCGTCTCTGCGCGCTCTACGTCCGCTGCGTTGAAACCGTACCCCTGTGCGACACTTCCGTGACAGATTCGTGATACGCGGCACATAGTCGGCGGGCATACTGAACGTAGGCGGCGCGAGTGGCGCGCCGTTGCCGCTCGCCCGGCCGGCGGTGTAGCATGAAAGGCAACGTCCGCCCATGCGCTGGTTGTGGACGTGTGGAGTCAATGACAATGATGAGCCAGGAATATGCCCGCAGCGTCGCCCCGCGACCGCCGCTGCCGCCGATCACGGCGGGGCGGTTCTTCGGGGTGGCGTTCCGGCGGCGCACCTATCGCAATCTGCTGTACCTGATCGCCTCCTTTCCGCTCGGCATCTTCTACTTCGTCTTCCTCATCGCCGGGTTATCCACCGGCGTCAGCAGCCTGATCGCCGGCATCGGCTTCCCGATCCTCGCTCTGATGATCGTCGCCTGGTGGAAACTCGGTTCGTTCGAGCGGCAGCTGGCGATCTGGTGGCTGGACGAAGAAATACGCCCCATGTACCCGGACTACCCACGCGGGATGTCGGCCGGCAAGCGGATCAAGGCGCACCTGACCAATAACGTCACCTGGACCAGCCTGCTCTATCTGGTCGCGAAGTTCCCACTCGGCATCATCTCGTTTGCCCTGACGATGGGCCTGACCAGCCTCACCGCCCGCCTGCTCTTCCGGCCCCTGCCCTACATCATTGACGCCTCGGCCGGACAGCCGATCGATCCTTTCTGGCTGGGACCGGCGCTCGCCGAGGCAGCGCTCGGTATCGCCGTCGGCCTGGGCACATTGCACCTGCTAAACGGCCTGGCCTTCATCACCGGCCGCTTCGCGCGCATCATGCTCGGACGCAGCGACCTGGAAGTACGTCTGACCGAGACGACCGTGCTCGCCCAGCGCGCCAGCGCTCAGGCGCAACGAGCCAGCGCCCAGGCCGAGCGCGCCGACCAGAGCCGCCGCGAACTCATCGTCAACGTCTCCCACGAACTGCGAACGCCGATCGCCAGCATTCGCGGCCACGTCGAATCGCTGCAAATCTCGCTCGACGGCGACCAGGAGAAACCAGTGCCGCCAGGGGAATTGCAAACCTATCTCGGCATTATCGGCCGCGAGACCGAGCGGTTGAGCACGCTGGTGGACGAACTCCTCTCGCTGGCCCGCGCCGAAGCGGGCGAATTGCGGATCGAACTGGCGCCGGTTCAGGCGGGCGCGGTCGTCGAGGAAGTCTGGAACTCGCTCGCGCCGCTGGCTCGCCGCGAGCGGCAGATCACCGTCGTGCGCGAGGTCGCGCCGGATGTGCCGCCGGTCATTGCCGACCGGCAGCGGCTGGCGCAGGTGCTGCTCAATCTCGTCCGCAACGCCATCACCTACACCCCCAGCGGCGGTATCGTCTCGATCGTGCTGCACCGCGCTGATGCCGAGCATGTCGAGCTGGTCGTCGCCGACACCGGTATCGGCATCCCCAAGGAAGACCTGGACCGCGTCTTCGACCGCTTCTATCGCACCGACGCCTCCCGCGCCCGCACCTCGGGCGGCTTCGGCCTGGGGCTAGCGATTGTGCGCGATTTCGTCACCGCGATGGGCGGCACGGTGACAGCGGAGAGCACCGTCGGTGAAGGCAGCGTCTTCCATGTGCTGCTGCGCGCCGCACCGCAGCCGGACCAGAGCAACGGGGCCAACCCATCAGCGCAGCCACAGCAGCGACAGCCGGAGCAAGCAGCCACCACGCCGGTCCAGCCCTGGTAGCAAGGGGACACCGCGATGGCCGTAGAGGAGCAGGCGACCGGCGGCACGCACAGCGCGGGACTTCTGCGCGACCGCCAGGCGGGTGGCAACCAGGCCACCACCATCGAGCTCTTCTTCGACCTGGTGTATGTCTTCGCGGTGACGCAACTCTCGCACCACCTGCTCGACCAGCTGACCATCACTGGCGCGCTCCAGACGGTGCTGCTGTTGGCGATGGTCTGGCTGGTGTGGGTGTATACAACCTGGGTGACCAACTGGCTTGATCCCAACCGCCTGCCGGTGCGGCTCCTCCTCGTGGGGCTAATGCTGTTCAGCCTGGTCCTGTCGGCCGGGCTGCCGGAGGCGTTCGCGGAGCGGGGTCTGTGGGTCGGCGGCGCCTACGCGCTGATGCAGATCGGGCGCAGCGCGTTCGCCGCCGCCGCCTTGCGCGGCGAGCGGCTCCAGCGCAACTTCCAGCGCATTCTCGCCTGGTGCGTGGTCAGCGGCGCGCTGGCCGTCGCCGGCGGCTTCGCGGACGGATACGCCCGCTGGGCGCTGTGGCTGGCCGCCGTCGGGATTGACCTGCTCGGCGGGACGGTCGGCTTCTACACCCCCGGCCTGGGTCGCTCGACTACTGGCGACTGGACGATTGACGTCAACCACCTCACCGACCGCTGTCAAGCCTTCATCCTCATCGCGCTAGGCGAATCAATCGTCGCGATCGGCGCCACCCTGTCGGAGTTGCACGACCTGACCGGCGCTGCGCTCACTGCCTTCATCATTGCGTTCACCGGCTCGGTCGCGCTGTGGTGGATCTACTTCGACCGCAGCGCCGAGGCGAGTACACGGGTCGTCGCCAGTTCCACTGACCCCGGCCGGCTTGGCCGGTCGGCCTATCACTTCATTCACCCGATTATGATCGCCGGCATCATCGTGGCCGCCGTCGCCGATGAGCTGACCATCGCGCATCCCGGCGGCCACACCAGCGCGGCGCTGACGGCGGTCGTTCTGAGCGGCCCCGCGCTCTTCCTGGCCGGGCACGCCCTGTTCAAGTGGGCAGTGTTCAACCGGCTATCAATTCCCCGCCTGCTCGCGCTCCTCGCGCTGGCGGCGCTGGTCCCCGTGAGCCTGGTCGTCCCACCGCTGGCTCTCGCGGTCGCGGCCACGGCTATCGTCGTCGCCGTGGCCATAGCAGACACATACACCGGCCAGCACACCGTTTCTTCACTCTCTTGACCCCGCTGGCACGGCGCTGACTTTCCTGGCATAGAGATAAGCAAGATCGAAGAAGCGCCGTGCGAACCAGCGTGCTAGGCTGAAAGTATGGCTCGGTGACTACAAGGATGGGCGAGAAAGGACCGAACATGCGGAATGTCTTCCTCTTTATGATGGTCAGCCTGGACGGTTTCTTCGAGGGGCCAAACCAGGAAATAGACTGGCACAACGTGGACGACGAATTCAATGACTTCGCCATCAAACAGCTCGATGAAATAGGCGCCTTGCTCTTTGGGCGAGTGACCTATCAGCTGATGGCGAGTTACTGGCCC
>DASUBC010000229.1:0-2019 GCA_035763465.1 Thermomicrobiales bacterium | reverse complement strand
CGCCTGACCGGCATCCCCGCCACCTTCTCGGCCACGCCGCCCGCCATCCGGCGGCACCCACCGCTCCTTGGCGAGCACACGGTCGAAGTCTTGCGTGACATCCTCGGCTACGACGACGCGGCAATTCGCGATCTGCGCGCCAGCGGCGTGATTGGTAGTTGACGGCCCTCACCCCCTTCTCCCCTCTCCCGTGACACGGGCGAGGGGAGAAGGGCACAAGGTTGTCGGCTGCTCCCCTCTCCTGTTCGACGGGAGAGGGGGCGGGGGTGAGGGCCGTCATCCGTTCAAATACCGTAGCGCGACCGACGTGATGGCCGCGACGCCGACCGGCAGCGACTGCTCGTCGTCAATGTCGAAGCGGGGGTGATGGTGGCCATAGATCAGGCCGCGTTCGGGGTTGTTAGTGCCGACCTGGAAGAAGCAGCCTGGCGCTTTTTGGAGGAAATAGGCCATGTCCTCGCCGACCATACCCGGTTCGCGTTCCAGCACGCGGTCGGGACCGAGCAGATCGCTCACCACCTCGCGCACCAGACCAGCCATCGCCACATCATTGACCAGCGAGGGATAGCCGAAAATGTACTCCACGCTGGCGGTCGCGCGCATTGCCGTGGCGATCCCTTCGATGAGCTCGCCCAGCCGCCTGGCGATATGCTGGCGCGTCTCCTCATCGAAGGTGCGGACGGTGCCGCGCAAGACGGCTTCTTCGGGGATCACATTCGAGACCGTGCCGGCCTGCAATTGCCCCACGGTGATTACAGCGGGCCGAAGCGGATTCGTCTCGCGGCTGACCAGCGTTTGCAATGCCACGATGCAGTGCGCCGCGACGACGACCGGGTCCACGGCGGCGTGCGGGCGGGCGGCATGTCCGCCCAGCCCCTTGATCGTCGCGACGAAGAAATCGGGCGCGGCGCAGAGCGGACCGGGGGTGATCCCGATAGTGCCGGCGGGCAGTTCCTGCGCCATGTGGACACCGAACGCGGCGTCAACGTGCGGGTTCTCCATGATGCCCGCGTCAATCATCGGCTTCGCGCCGCCCGGCGGCACTTCCTCCGCCGGCTGAAAGGCGAGTTTCACTGTGCCAGCGAACTCGCCGGTGCGCTCACTGAGCAGCCGCGCCACGCCGAGCAGGATGGCGGTGTGGGCATCGTGCCCGCAGGCGTGCATCACGCCCGGCACCTGTGATTTGTAGGGGACATCGTTCAGTTCCTCGATCGGCAGCGCGTCCATGTCGGCGCGCAGCAGCACGGTCTTGCCCGGCCGCGCGCCGCGCAGGATGCCGAGCACGCCGTTGGTGGCGATGCCTGTGTGCGTCTCGATGCCCAGATCGCGCAATTTCTCCGCGACGAAACGCGACGTTTGCTCTTCGTGGAAGGAGAGTTCGGGGTGCTGGTGCAGATAGCGGCGATTGGCGACGACTTCCGGGCCGATCTCCCAGGCGGCGTCAAGCGTAGACAGTTTGGCGGTCACGTTATTTCTCCTCACGTACCGGTAACAGGCCATAGCCCGTGCATTGTACTTGAAACAGGCCATTAACCAGCGATTGGCGCGATTGTCGCGGCGGTGAGGCGGACCAGATCGGCCGGCGCCAGTTCGATTTCGAGGCCGCGCCGTCCGCCGCTGACGAAGATCGTCGGCTGATCGAGCGCGCTGGCGTCGAGCACGGTGGGCAGCCGCCGCCGCTGTCCCAGCGGGCTGATGCCGCCCAGCACATAGCCGGTGGCGCGCTCGGCGGCGGCCGGATCGGCCATCTCTGCCCGCTTCCCGCCCGTCGCGGCGGCGAGCGCCTTCAGATTGAGCCGCGCCGTCACCGGCACAATCGCCACGGTCAGTTGCCGCTCGTCAACCATCGCGACCAGCGTCTTGAAAACGCGCGCGGGATCGAGGCCGAGCACGGTGGCCGCCTCCAGGCCATATGACTCAGCATGCGGATCGTGCGTGTACTCATGCACGTTATAGGCGATCTTCGCGGCCTGCGCGGCCAGCAAGGCCGGCGTGCCGGCCGGACGTTTCGGCGCCACA
>DASUBC010000228.1:0-5992 GCA_035763465.1 Thermomicrobiales bacterium | reverse complement strand
CTCTTCGCTGAACAGCGGCTCCGTGGTGATGCCGGCGGGAAGATCGGCGGCCGGCAACTCGTTGATCAGCGCCAGGTCTACGTCGCCGCTGCCGGCCAACGCCAGCAGGCGCACGGTGCTTTCTTCACGCAGCACCAGATCCAAGCCGGGGTGCCGCGCGTGGAAACCGGCGAGCAGGCCCGGCAACTGCCGCTCGGCCAGCGATGGCAGTGTGCCGACGATCACCCGCCCGCGCGCCAGGCCGGCGAATTCGGCCATCTCCTGCTCGGCGCTCGCCACGTCGGCCAGAATGCGCTCCGCGCGCACCAGCAGGGCCTCACCCGCCGCCGTCAGGCGCACCCGCCGGCCCGTGCGGTCGAACAAATCAAGGCCCAGCTCGCGCTCCAGCAGCTTGATCTGCTGCGAGAGCGCGGGCTGGGCCACACCGATCTCCTCGGCCGCCGCCGTATAGTGCCGCCGCCGCGCGACCGCGACGAAGTAGCGAAGCTGGCGGAGTTCCATCGGCCTCTCGGGGTCGAAGGTCGAAAGTCAAAGGTCGAAGGTCTCTCCTGTCAGCGCAAAGGTCTGCCCGAGAATGCAGGCTGGTCGAAGGCCCTTGTCTTGTGGCGAAGGACTTCCGACTTTCGACCTTCAGACCTTCGACTAATCACCCTTTTTCTTATGCCAATCGCCGTCGTCGCCCTTTTCGTAGTCGTCCTTGACGGCGGCCCAGGCGACGCGGAAGGCGCGGTCTTCCTCGTGGTACTCCTGCTCCGCGTTGTTAAAGGCAGCGCGGAAGATCTCCTGGGCGTGCTTCGGCAGGTGGTCCTGCACCGCGTCCGGTAAGTCGCTCAATGCAGAATACGGCATGATGCCTCCTTTCTGGCCACCACGCACGGCGGCTTCCATGGCAGGTTTCGCAGACACCATGCCAGCCGGCGAAGGGCATTGCTTCAGAACAAGACCTCGGTAGTAAAGCCGGGGTGGCGCGCCGGCCAGTGGCCGCCTTCGACGGCGGTCAGGAAGTCAAGGATCTGCTGGTTGAAGCGGGCCGGTTCTTCCAGGTTCACCAGGTGGCCGGTGTTGGGCAGGATGAGCAGACCGGCGGTGCGGACGTGCTGCTTGATGAAGAGCGCCGGGGCCAGGCATTCGCCGTCCTCGTCGCCGACGACGAGCAGAGTCGGTACGGTCAGCGCGTCGAGTTTCGGCGCGAGCTGGTAGATCGTCGGACGCCGCAACGGCACGCCGGCGAAGACCATCGCCGAGCCGCGCGCCGAATGCTCCGCCAGCTGATCGCGAAACTCTTGCCAGCCGCGCGGGTCTTTCCGCAGGAGTTGCAGGCGCGTAGGCCCGCGCCCGAAGGCATCGGCGAACGCCGGCATATCGCCCTGGTTGAGCAGCGCGATCAGGCGCTCGCCCTCGCGACGATAGCGTTCCGGGTTATCGGACCCCGAGCCGGTGCCGGCGACGACGATGCTCCGGCAGCGATCGGGGTGGGCCAGCGCGAAGTTGAGGACGACGTTCCCGCCCATTGAAAGCCCGGCGAGATGCGCCTGGGTGATGCCGAGGTGATCGAGCAAGCCAAGCAGGTCCGCAATTAGCTGCTCCTGCGTGTAGGTCGCCGGGTCGTCCGGCACGGTGGAGGGCGGATAGCCGCGATGGTTGTAGGTGATGACCTGGTAGCGCCGCGCGAAGAAGCGCGCCTGCGGCTCCCAGCTGCGGAAGTCGCCACCGAACTCATGGCTGAAGACGAGCGGCTCGCCCGCGCCTGTTACCTCGTAATGGAGTTCGATGCCGTTGACCGGCGCGAGAGGCATGAGATTCCTCCAGTGATGAGTGATGCGGGCCTGTAAGGAGACGCGGTGCCGTTGAGGGGGGGCCGGCGGTTGAAACCGCGCCTGAATGGCCTCACGGCCACGAAGTCCGGCCTGCGCCGGACTAGGATCCCCATTGGCACGGAGGAAACTCACCATGATCAGTCATTCCTAACCCGCACAGGCGGGTTTCGTGGCCCCGCAGGACCATTCAGGCGCGGTTTCAACCGCCGGCCCCCTCGTCGCCACCGCGCTGGCTCAACCCCACTCGTCACTTATCACTCGTCACTCATCACTCGCTCAGAAGCCGACCGCGCAGCCGTCGCAACGGGGTTCGCTGCCGGCGACGTAGGCGCCATTGGCGAGGCGGCGGATGATCTGGCCTTTGCCGAAAGTGCTCCCGCTGTGCTGGATACTGAGGATATGGCCGCGCGCGGCGAGGCCACTGAGGACGTGCTGCGGCGCGGCCATTTCGACGGCGACCTCCTTGCCGCGCTGCCACTGCCAGCGCGGGGCGTCGAGCGCGGCCTGCGGGTTCATGTCGTAGTCCACCTGGTTGACGACGACCTGGACGTGGCCCTGCGGCTGCATGTAGCCGCCCATCACGCCAAAGGGGCCGACCGCCTCACCGCCGCGCGTCAGGAAGGCGGGGATGATCGTATGGTAGGGGCGCTTATTCGGCCCAACGCAATTGGGATGCTCCGGATCGAGAACGAAGCAGGCGCCGCGGTTTTGCAGCGCGATGCCGGTGCCGGGGATGACAATGCCGCTGCCGAAGCCCTGGTAGTTCGACTGGATCATCGAGATCATCAGGCCGTCGCCGTCGGCGGCGCAGAGGTAGACCGTGCCGCCGCGCGGCGGCGTGCCAGCCACCGGGTCGAGCGCACACTCGCCGATGAGCTGGCGACGCTCGGCGGCGTAGGTCTTGTCGAGCAGGCCGCGCACCGGCACGTCGCACTGGTCCATGTCGGCTACGTAGCGCAGCGCGTCGGCGAAGCCAAGTTTCATCGCCTCAATCTGCCGGTGGTAACTCTCGACCGATTCGCGCGGGTAGCGGCCCAGGTCAAGTCCCTCCAGGATATTCAGCGCCGATAGCGCGGCGATGCCTTGGCCGTTCGGCGGAATTTCCCACACCTCGTAGCCGTGATAGCTCGTGCCGATCGGTTCGACCCAGGTGCTGGTGTGCGCCGCGAGGTCGGCGCGCGTGAGGTAGCCACCGGTCGCGGCGGCGAAGTCGGCGATCTTACCGGCGATCTCGCCCCGGTAAAAGGTCTCGGCGTTGCTCTCGGCGATGGCGCGCAGAGTGCGCGCGTGGTCCGACGACGACCAGATGTCGCCGGCCTGCGGCGCGTTGCCGCCCGGTGCGAAGGTGGGGAACCAGCCCTGGAACTCCGGGCCGATGTTGCGTTCGGCGTAGTTGCGCGCGGCGTTGCCCCAGCCAGCGGCGGTCACGGGCGCGACCGGGTAGCCCCCCTCGGCGTAAGCGATAGCCGGGGCGAAGAGGTCGGCGAAGGGCAGTTTGCCGAACCGCTGGTGCAAGTCGCGCCAGGTGGCGGGCGCGCCGGGCACGGTCACTGGCAGCCAGCCGCGCGCCGGCACTGTGGTGTAACCAAGATCGGCGAAGACCTTGGGTGTATGCGTGGCCGGCGCGCGGCCGGAGCCGTTCAGCCCGTGGAGTTGCTTGCCGTCCCAGACGATCGCGAAGGCATCCGAACCGATGCCGTTGGACGTCGGCTCGACGACCGTCAGCGCGATCGCCGTAGCGAGCGCCGCGTCCACCGCATTGCCGCCCTGCCGCAACATCCAGAGGCCGGCCTGCGCGGCCAGCGGCTCGCTGGTCGCGACGACGCCGCGCGTCGCCAGGACCGGCATCCGCCGTGAATGGTAGGGGTAATATTCCGCGCCGAGTCGCGGCGCCGCATCGCTGCCCATGTTCGCTCCCTTCAAGTCAAGCTCGGTGCCGGGTCAAGGCCAGGAGACGGTTTTAACGCAGAGGACGCGGAGAACGCAGAGGGCGCAGAGTTAAATGAGATTAATGAGGCTGCGTGGTTGGCATATAGCCGGCCACGTTGTTGCACCATCACTCTTTCTCTCGTCCTCTCGCTGCGGTCTTTGCGTCCTCCGCGTCCTCCGCGCTAAAAACTGATGCTCCTGGCTAACTGGCCGGTACTGTCTCGCGGGTGGGGACGGCCGCGTTGCCCGGCTGGTGGACAATGTAGAAGCCGGCGAACGGAACTCCGGACAGCAGCGACTTTACCAGGCTGTCCAGCTCGCGTGATCCCGCCGAATAACTGAAGTCGTAGTAATGCTGCTCGCTATCCCAGTAGGTAATCAGGGTATACCGGCCGCCGAGATAGTCGGCCAGCAACAGCATTGATTGGAAGCCGGGGTGCTGCGACATCGCCGCTTCCGTCTCCTGGGCGATCTGTTCCGCCGCCTGTGGGCGACCGAAGCCGACATTGAAACGCAATACTTTCGCGTACATTACTCCCCTTATTGCATGACGAGCGCCGGTCGCGGTCTGATTGCTGCCCGGCATCCAATCCTACGTCGAATTATGTCCCGACCAGCCTCAACATTATGCATGTTGCGGTGCGTGACGCAATGGCCCCTCACCTTCCCACCTGCTTGTGCAGCAGCACCATCGCTTCGTCCACGGTGTCCACCACTTGGAGATGCGGCCAGTCGGTCTCGCGGCTGATCATGCCGGTGCGAATTGTGTCGAGCAAGGGACGCCATTCCGCGCCGAGCAGGATCAGCGGCACGGCGGGTATCAGTCGTGAGGCCAGCAGAGTCCAGGTTAGCGCCCACTCGGCCAGTGTGCCGCAACCGCCGCGCAGGCAGATGAAGCCATTGGCCGGCAGGATCAGCCGCTGCAAGCGGACGAACAGGTCGCCAACGCGCACTTCTTCGTCAAGCCAGGAATCGGGCGGCTCGCTGAGATAGACATCCATCGTGATGCCGACGACACGCCCGCCGGCTGCCCGCGCGCCGAGCGCCGCCGCGCGCATCGTGCCGCTCGTGCCTCCGTTGCAGAGGACGTACCCTGCTGCCGCCAGTCGCCGGCCGACCTCGTACGCTTCCTGCCAGGCCGGTTCGCCTTCGTGCGGCTGCGCGCTGCCGAAGACGGTAATCACTGGCTGTGTCTCGCGGGTCAGCTGGTTGGGCGTAGCTTGCCGTGGCACGCGCTGTGGTCTCCTTACTTCGCGTGCTGGCCGGCGCGGATCGCCGTCAGTCCATCGCGCAGCGCCTGCCCGTAGAGCCAGAGGTCGCCGCTATACGCCAGTATCCGGAAGCCCTGGTTGAGCAGATCGCCCGCCCATTCGGGCGTGCCGGGCATCAGGCCCGCCGCTTTATCATAGCGCCGGCAGGCGGCGAGCACGCGCGCGATTGCGTCCTGGTACCGGGGATGGCCGAACTGGCCGGGGATACCGAGCGAGTTGGTCAGGTCATTGTGCCCGATCCAGAGCACGTCAATGCCTTCGACCGCCGCGATCCGCTCGACATTCTCGACCCCGGCGGCGGTCTCGATCTGGGCGATCAACAGCACTTCCTCGTTGGCGCGGGCCATCTTTTCGACCGCCGTGCCCGGCTCCAGGCCGTAATCATCGTGCATCACGCCGAAAGCCGCGCCACGCCGCCCGGTTGGAGGATACTTGGCGGAGTTGACGATCAGCCGCGCCTGTTCCTCGCTCTCCACCATCGGAACCATCAGGCCCATCGCGCCGACATCGAGCGGCCGGGAAAGCAGGTGATATTGCGTTGCCGGGACACGAACCATCGGCACGATGTCCGCCGCGCGTGTCGTTGCCATCAGCGTGCGAATCGTCTCGATGCTCCAACCGGTGTGTTCCATATCGTAGAGAATGAACTCGGCGCCTGCCGCCGCCGCGATCCGGCCAATGCCGGCGGTGTTAAACTCGAAGACCATCGTTCCCAGCGCGACCCCGCCCGCGCGGAGCGCCGCCTTGACCGTATTTGTCCGCATTGCCCTTCCCTTTGCCCTGGTTGTTGCCTCCGGCAGCGCGCCGTTGTGCCGCGCGCATCGTACACCGGCCGCGCGGCGCTGTCATCTGGGTAAGTCGAGAGTGATGAAAATCGGGGCGCTTATACCGCTGTCCTTTGGTGGCTGCCCCTTGCGCCCTGACATGGGGCGAGTAGGGCAGTGGGTCGGCGTGGCGCTGGTGCGCGGGGACGGT
>DASUBC010000227.1:0-2498 GCA_035763465.1 Thermomicrobiales bacterium | reverse complement strand
CTGATCGCGGGCAAGGTCGTCGTTGTCGCCGGCTACGGCTGGTGCGGCAAGGGCATCGCGATGCGCGCCCACGGCCTCGGCGGGCAGGTGATCGTCACCGAAGTTGACCCGGTCCGCGCGCTCGAAGCGGCGATGGACGGTTACCGCGTGATGAAGATGGAGCAGGCCGCGCCAATCGGCGACATCTTCATCACCGCGACCGGCGACATCAACGTGATTGACGAGCACCACTTCCAGTTGATGCGCGACGGCGCGATCATGGCGAACTCCGGTCACTTCGACGCGGAGGTCAACATGCGGGCGCTGGAGGGCCTTTCGCACGAGGGCCGGCGCACGCTGCGTCCCCTCGTCGAGGAGTTTCAGATCGCGCCCGACAAGCGGCTGGTCGTCATCGGCGAAGGCCGGCTGGTAAACCTGGCGGCGGCGGAAGGGCACCCGGCCAGCGTGATGGATATGAGTTTCGCCAACCAGGCGCTCGCCGCCGAGTATATCGTCAAGCACGGGCGCGAGCTGGAGAAGCGCGTCTACCGCGTGCCAACGGAGATTGATCACGAGATCGCGCGTCTCAAACTGCGCGCCATGCGGATCGAGATTGACACGCTCACCGAGGAACAGGACCGCTATCTGAATTCGTGGCACTGAGGGCAATCGAACAGGGAGTACATGATGAGCACAACATTCATGCAGTCGCCGCAACTCTTCTTCACGTCGGAGTCGGTGACGGAGGGGCATCCAGATAAGCTCTGCGATGCGATTTCTGACGCCGTGCTCGACGCCGTGATGGCGGACGACCCGATGGGGCGCGTCGCCTGCGAGACGGCGACGACGACGGGCCTGATCATGGTCTTCGGTGAGATTACGACCAGCACCTACGTGGACGTGCAGGCGCTGGTGCGCGATGTCGTCCGTGAAATTGGCTACGACCACAGCGACACCGGCTTTGATTGCAATACCTGCGGCGTCGTCGTCGCGATCAAGGAGCAGTCGCGCGAGATCGGCGAAGGCGTCGAGCACGCGCTCGAAGTGCGCGCCGCCGACGGCGCCGGTGACGCCGCCGCCGAAACGGGCGCAGGCGACCAGGGCATGATGGTCGGCTTTGCCTGCAACGAGACGCCGGAACTGATGCCGCTGCCGATCGCGCTGGCGCACGCGCTGACCCGCCAGCTCTCCGTGGCGCGGCGCACGAAGGCGCTGCCCTACCTGCGGCCGGACGGCAAGAGCCAGGTGACGATTGAGTATCGCTTCGGCAAGCCGCACCGCGTGGACGCGATCGTCATCTCGACGCAGCACGCGCCGGACGTGACGAACGCGCAACTGGAAGCCGACCTGCGCGAGCACATCATTAAGACGGTTGTTCCCGCTGAGATGATGGACGCGCAGACGAAGGTCTACATCAACCCCAGTGGCCGCTTCACGATCGGCGGCCCGATGGGTGACGCTGGCCTGACCGGCCGCAAGATCATCGTGGACACCTACGGCGGCATGGCCCGGCACGGCGGCGGCGCGTTCTCCGGTAAGGATTGCACGAAGGTGGACCGCTCGGCGGCCTACGCCGCGCGCTGGGTCGCGAAGAACATCGTCGCGGCCGGCCTGGCCGACCGCTGCGAACTACAACTCTCCTACGCCATCGGCGTCGCGCACCCGCTGTCAATCAGTGTCGAGACGTTCGGCACCGGCAAGATCAGCGACGAGCGCATCCTCGCGCTGATCAACGAGCACTTCGACCTCCGGCCGGGCGCGATCATCCGCGACCTCAACCTGCGCCGCCCCATCTACCGCCAGACGGCCGCGTTCGGCCACTTTGGGCGGCCGGACCTCGACCTGCCGTGGGAGCAGACCAACAAAGCCGACCTGTTGCGGCAGGCGGCCGGGGTGACGGAAGCGGTCGCCAGCGACGACTGAGCGCCCCAGCACGCAATACGCAACGCACGGCCCTCATCCCTCCGAGAGAGGGATGAGGGTTGTGGCATTTAGAACGTCACCATCGCCTTGATGACGCTCGCCTCGGGATGCAGCCAGCCGGCGAATTGTTCAACGGTCGCCTCGGGCGACGCCCGGTGGGTAATCCAGCCGGCCGGGTCGAAGGCGCCCGCCTCCAGCGCGGCGATGATGCGATCGTGGTCGGCGCCGGTAGCGTTGCGTGTCGCCATGATGGTTAGTTCCCGGCGGTGGAAGTCGGGGTCGTTGAAAGTGATGTCGCCCTGGAACAGGCCCACGAAAACCAGCCGGCCGCCACTGGCGACGTAGCGGAAGGCGTTATGCATCGAGGCGGCGTTGCCGGTCGCGTCGAAGACGGCGGTCGGCAAGTCGCCATTGGTGATGGCCAGCAGTTCGTCGAGCGCTCCGTCGCCGGCACGCACCGTGTGCCCGACGCCGAGCGCCTGGCGGGCAAAGTCGAGGCGGCCTGGGGCGAGGTCGAGCGCGATCACCTGGGCGCCGGCTTGCTGGGCAAAGGCCAGCGTGGAGAGGCCGATCGGCCCCGCGCCAATCACCAGCGC
>DASUBC010000226.1:0-11882 GCA_035763465.1 Thermomicrobiales bacterium | reverse complement strand
GCACGCCCCGACCGTGCGCCTCGCTTGACGAACCACCGCATGGTACCTGGCATGGCGCAATCGTCCAACAATCTGCCCGTCTGGTAACGACAGCGCGCTATCGGACGTTGCAAGCAGCATATGGTACTGTTACCTCGGTTTCGTCCGGCCTGGCCGGGCTATGAAGATGTATGAGGCGGGTGAACGAGCATGAGCGCGGAGACGGCGGTGGCGGCCACCGGGCCGGCGATGCCGGTGGAAGAGTTCCGGCGCATTGCCGGGCGAGTCGAGGACGAGGTCGGGAAACTGATCGTCGGGCAGCAGGAGATTCTACGCGAGGTGCTGATCTGTCTCGTCGCAGGCGGTCACGCGCTGCTGGAAGGTGTGCCAGGGTTGGGCAAGACGATGCTCATCCGCACGCTGGCTGAGACACTCGACTTGGGCTTCAGCCGCATTCAGTTCACGCCCGACCTGATGCCGGCCGACATCACCGGCACCAACATTCTCGCCGAGGGCGAGCATGGCGCGCGTGAATTCCGCTTTCAGCCCGGACCAATCTTCGCCAATCTCGTCCTCGCCGACGAGATTAACCGGGCGACGCCGAAGACGCAGAGCGCCCTGCTGGAAGCAATGCAAGAAGCGTCCGTCACCGTCGCCAATGAGACGTACCGCCTGCCACCGCCCTTTTTCGTCCTGGCGACCCAAAACCCACTGGAGATGGAGGGCACCTACCCACTGCCGGAAGCGCAGCTCGATCGCTTCCTCTTCAAGTTGCTCGTGCGCTTTCCTTCGGCCGTCGAACTCGGTGAAATCCTCAACCGCACGACAACCACCGCGCTGCCCCGCGTCCGCAAAGTCGCCAGCGGCGAGCAAGTCGTGCAGATGAGCGCGCTGGCCCGCGAGGTGCCGATCGCCTCGCATGTGCGCGATTACGTTGTGCGCCTGGTGCTGACGACCCACCCCGATAGCGCGACCGCGCCGGCCGCCGTGCGGAAGTATGTGCGCTACGGCGCCAGCCCGCGTGGCGCGCAAGCGATCGTGCTAGGAGCGAAAATCCGCGCGCTTCTCGAAGGCCGCCTGAACGTCGCCTTCGAGGACATCCGCGCGCTGGCCGCGCCCGCCCTGCGTCACCGCCTCGTCCTCAACTTCGAAGGCGAAGCCGAGGGTCTGACGACCGACGAAGTCATCGAGGAAGTGCTGGCGAAGACAAGCGAACGGAGTTAGCAAGGTCGCAGGCCGGCAGATGGTCGCACGTTCGGCCCTGGAAGTACCGAGAGGGACGTACGATGAGCAACGAACAGGCGGCGCCAGAGACGAAGGGCGTTACGGTGGAGTCACTTGCAACAATGGACCTTGGCCCTGAGATTGAGGGCATGGCCGGGCGCCAGCTGCGAATGCGTCTGGTGACCATCGAGCCTGGAGGTGTCTTCGGCCCGCTTCACGACCATAAAGACAGACCAGGCATCGTCTACATCCTGCAAGGAACGATCACTGACCATCGAAATGGAGTCGCGACGGATTATGGGCCGGGCGTGGGCTGGCCCGAGGATAGGAACACCACCCACTGGCTTGAGAACAGAGGGCCGCTGCGGGCGGTGGAGATCTCGGTCGATATCGTCAGGCAAGAGTAAGCGCAGGCGCGAGCGAGAATCACGCCGTGTGCGCACTTGACGGGACACGACTGAACCGCACCCGTGCAGACGCAGCCTGCGAACACCGTTGGTAGTATGCCACCGCCTTGACCCAAGCACGCTTCGCCGTTCAACGCTCCGGCCTGCGACCCCGTTAAATTGAGGAGGGGGCGGTGGCATCAGCGCCACCGCCCCCGATTTGGTAGGAGTATTGAGGCTGTTCGTGGTGGAAGCGCGTGCGCCCAAACAGCGGTGGTTGGGCCGCCTCCACCCTATACAACGCACAACCCCGCAAAACGATTCCCGGTTTCGTGGGTATTTTTCACGTTTCGCACGAATGCGGTTAGCGACGCTGGTCAGCGTCAGGTTTCACGGCTTCGGGCATCCTGCGGTGGTCTGGCCGCCGCAATGACGTACTTCTCTCCGGCTCCATAAGCAATCTCCATGCCACATTGTCCTAGCCCGATTGGGGGATTGGCCCGCCTTACCGGGGACGCTATGCTTAGGAAGTACACCGTCGCGCGGTGTGCTATTGCCACGCTGGCTGCCAGGTATGGCGCCTGGCACACAACAGGGGACAGGCGATGCTGGGCCGGATTCTGGCGGCGCTTGCCTATTTCGGCTTGACCGGCGCCATCGTGCCACTGGCGCAACCAGATAACCTCTTCGTCGTCCGCCACGCCCGGCGTGGTGTCCTGCTGCACCTCTTGCGCGTCGCGCTGGTCGCCCCGGCGCTGGCCTGGCAACTGTCCACTTCCGGACTCGGCAGCACCGCCGATGGCCTGCTGGCGTTTGCCCGCGACATCAGCCTGGTCGTGCTGGTCGGTGTGCCGAATCCCGCTGCGTTCACCCAGCAAACCAGCACCTGGCTCCTTTGGGTGCTGGTGGTGACCTGGGGGCTCCAGTTCAGTGGGATGCTGATGGCGCTCTCGGGCCTCACCGCTGATATTGACGCCTTCCTACACGCCGACTGGCCGAACGTCAATGCGACCGAGCGGAAACATGGCGATTACCGCCTCGACAACGCCGCAGCGCTGGACAAAGAGAAACTGGCCCGCCTGCGTGAGGGGCGCCTGGCGCGAATGCGGAAGGCCGATTCCGTGGCGGCGCAAGAACGCCGCCGGCGCGGTTCACTCGAAGAACTCCAGCAGGAGTTCTCCGACTCCTCCGCGCGCCGCGCCCACCTGACCCAATTGCTGGAACTCGGCGAGATCAGCGAGCGCCGGTACGGCGAAGCGGCCGGGCAGCTGGACACCCGGCTGACCGAGCTGGCGACCTGGATCGCCATTCTGGGCGCGCGGCAACTCGGCGTGAACGAGCTCGACAGCCGGCACCGGCGTGAACTGCCGACCGATCTGATCGTTCATGTCCCGCTGCGTACCCTTGCCATCACCGCGCATAACGGTCTCCCGCTCTTCACCTATGGCACCTTCCAGCTCGACGAGACGCTGGTGACCGGCATCCTCTCCGCCTTCAACAGCCTCTCGGAGGAAGTCTTTGGCGCGCAGGTTCACAAGACACAGCTGGCCGAAGGCCAGGTGCTCTCCTTCGTCCACGCGCGCTGGACAGTGACGATGGCCGTCTTCGACGAAGAGCCTTCGCCCACCCAGCTGCGCCTGCTGCGCGATCTCGTCAGCGAATTCGAGCGCGTCAACAGCCGCGAACTCAGCCGCCCTTCGCCAAATCCCGCTCGCCTGCAAGAAGTGGACATCCCCTTCAATTTCGTGGAAGTCGCCGGCTAACGCCGCCTCACCAACCGACACCGCGCCCCCGGCAACAACCAACCACTGCAAGCGACGGGTGTCGCGATGCCGCCTACCCGGTGCATAATGCGGCCACATCGTAGCGCGAGGACAAACAAGCGCGCGGGCAGGCACGTACTAACGGAGAAGGGAGAGGCGATGAAGATCACGGCGGTGCGTTGTTTCCAGGTGACCGGACAGTTCGAGCCAACTCAGCCGGAAGAACGGCAGGTCGGCCTGCTCGATATCTACCCTGAATATGCTGTGCGTCCGCCAGCCCGGTCGTCGGGCCGGGAGTCATCCGCCGTTTACGTGCGGATCGAGACCGACGAGGGACCGTCCGGCCTCTTTGGGCCGATTTTTCCGGAGACCGCGCCGATCATTCGCCACAAGCTGGTCCCCTGGCTGGTCGGGCAAGACCCGCTGGCGGGCGAGCGCATCTGGGACGTCCTCTACCGCCAGGACCGCCACGCGCGCAAGGGCCACGAGATGATGGCGATCAGCGCGGTTGACTGCGCGCTGTGGGACTTGCGCGGCAAGATTTTCAACCTGCCGGTCTACCGCCTGCTCGGTGGGCCAACACGCGACCGCGTCCCCTGCTACGCCTCGATGCTCGGCTACTCACACGACCCCGGCCTGGTGCGCGAACGCGCCCAGGAGATGCAAGCGGCCGGCTACACGGCGCAGAAGTGGTTCTTCCGCTATGGCCCGGCCGATGGCCTGGCGGGTATGGAGAAGAATGTCGCGCTCGTCCGCACGGTGCGCGAAGCGGTCGGCCCGACGACCGAGATCATGCTCGACTGCTGGATGGGCTGGGACGTCACCTACGCGACGCGGATGCTAGAGCGGATCGCCGAGTACCAGCCGCGCTGGCTGGAAGAACCGGTCCCACCCGACCGCATCGGCGACTTCGCGGCGCTGCGCCGCGCCAGCCGCGTGCCAATTGCGACCGGCGAGCACGAATACACGCGCTGGGGCTTTCTGCAACTCTTGCAAGCCGACGCGGTGGACGTCATCCAGGCCGACCCCGACTGGTGCGGCGGCATCAGTGAACTGGTGAAGATCGTCACGCTCGCCTCGGCTTATGGACGGCACGTCGTGCCGCATGGTCACTCAGTCTACGCTGCAATCAACGTCATCGCCGCGATGCCGCCCGCGACGATGCCGCTGGCCGAATACCTGGTGCGCTCGCAGCCCAGCGCCCAGCGTTTCCATACCCGCCAGCTGCGCCCCGAGCACGGCAGTTTCGCCCTGCCGGACGCGCCCGGTCTCGGCATCGAGATTGATGAAAGCAAGGTTGAACGAGTGACGAATGACGAATGACGAATGGAGGCGCGCTGGCCTGGCAGGAGGTGACCCCGAATTGAAATCCGGGCCTGGGCACGGTAGGGCCGTGTACGAAGTCTGCGCTGCGGACTGTGATCCGCCGGCGAATGAGCTGCTTCCAACGTGGGTCGCTCCCCAGTCCGCGCAGCGGACTTCGCCACTCCGCAGGAGTGCCCAGCACGGGATTTCAATCCCGTGCCCCTCCAGCAAGCCACGGCGCACTCGTCACTCGTCACTAAAGGGGGAGCCATGGAGCGAATCGCGGTCCTGACAAGCGGCGGTGACGCCCCTGGCATGAACGCGGCGGTGCGCGCGGTGCTGCGCGTCGGGCTTGACCTCGGTATGGAGGTCTATGGCGTCCGTGAGGGCTACGAGGGGCTGATCCAGGGTGGGGCGATGATCCGCGCCCTCGGCTGGCTCGACGGCGGCGGCATCATGCAGGCGGGCGGCACCATCCTCGGCACCGCACGCTCGCAGCGTTTCCGCACACCGGAGGGCCGGCGCGAAGCGGTGCGGCACCTGCTGGCGTGCGGCATCGAGGGACTGGTCGTCATCGGCGGGGACGGCTCGCTCAGCGGCGCGCAGCTGCTCTACGACGAATGGCCGGCGCACGTCGCCGCGCTGGCTCACGACGGGTTGCCGGAAGCGGCGGCCTGGGGCGAGCGCCGCTTCCACGTCGTCGGCCTGCCCGGTTCGATTGACAACGACCTCTATGGCACCGACATGTCCATCGGCGCCGACACCGCGCTGAACACCGTCGTCCGCAACCTCGACCAGCTCGTTTCGACCGCCGACGCGCACCAGCGCACCTTCGTCGTCGAGGTGATGGGGCGCAATTGCGGCTACCTGGCGTTGATGGGCGCGCTGGCGACCGGCAGTGAGTGGGTCATTCTGCCCGAAGAAGAGATGGAGCCGCGCTGGCACACGCGGATGATCGAATCGCTCAAGACCGGCCGGGCGATGGGACGGCGACACGACACGGTCATCGTTGCCGAAGGCGCCCGCCACACCGACGGCCTGCCGATCCGGTCGGCCGACATTCAGCGCATCCTGGCCGAGCGCCTTAGCGCCGACGCGCGGGTCACGGTGCTGGGCCATGTGCAGCGCGGCGGGTCGCCCAGCGCCTTCGACCGGGTGCTGGCCACGCGCCTTGGCGCGGCGGCCGTGGAGCGGCTGGCGACCGCTGGCGACGAGACCGCGCCGGCGATGCTCGGCCTGGTCGCCAACAAACCGGTGGCGACGCCCCTGCCGGAAGTCGTGTCCAAGAGCCGGGGGGTACAGGAGCAGATTGACGCCGGCAACTACTCCGCCGCGCTGGAGCTGCGGAACCGCGCCTTTCGCGAGGCGCTCGCCCTGCTCCGCACCCTCAGCCGCGCCGAGCCAAAGGCGCCCGCGCCGGCCACCCCCGCCATCGCGCTCCTCACCGGCGACGCCGACGCGCCAGGGATGAACGCGGCGCTCCGTACCACCACGCGCATCGCGCTGAGTGAGGGCTACCGCGTGCTCGGCGTCGAAAATGGCTTCCTGGGCCTCACGCGCGGCGAGTTCCGGCCGCTGGAATGGATGTCGGTGAGTGGCTGGGCGCGGCGCGGCAGCACCGTGCTCGGCGCCGCGCGCTATGATCTACGCCCCGACGACTCCGAGCGCATCGCCGGGCACCTGCGCGAACAGGGCGTCGGTGCACTGATCTGTCTCGGTGGGTGGAGCACCTATCTCCAGGCAGCAGCGCTCGCCGCCGCGCTGCCGCTGCCGCTCATCTGCGTGCCGGCGACGATTGATAACAACCTACCCTGTACTGACTTCTCGATCGGCGCCGATACCGCGATCAATTCGATCGTCGAAGCCGTGGATAAGATCAAGGATGCGGCGGTGACGACGCACCGCGCGTTCATCATCGAAGTGATGGGCCGTAACTGCGGCTACCTGGCGCTCATGTCCGCGCTCGCCAGCGGCGCGGAAAAGGCCAACATCCCCGAAGAACGCCTGACGCTAGCCCGCTTGCTCGAAGACATCGAGATGCTGCTGCACGGTTTCTCGCGCGGCAAGAAACTCGGCATTGTGATCCACAACGAGCAGGTGTCGCGCAACTACGATACTGACTTCCTGCGGCGTGTGCTGGAAGAAGAAGGGGGCGAGGAGTGCGAGGCCCGGTCGGCGGTGCTCGGCCACTTGCAGCGGGGCGGCACGCCCAGCCCCTTCGACCGGTTACTCGGGGCGCGCTTCGGGACAGCCGCAGCCCGCGCGGCGATCGCTCAGCTGCGCGATGGCCGGACCGAGGCCCAGGTGGTCGGCGTCGGCCGCACCGGTATCACCACGTTCCCCCTGGCAGACGCCTTGCGAGAGATGGATTACGAAACGGGCCGGCCAGCGGAGCAGTGGTGGCTGCCCCTGCGCGACTTGCTCGCGCTGCTCGCCCAACCCGAGCCGGGCTGGCGCAAGGCGAGTCGGGAGAGCGTGAATCGTGAGATCGCTAGACCAGCGCTGCACCAATAGTCAAGCATCGTGCTGACCCAAACCTTCTCACGACTCACGCTCTCCCAACTTCTCTGTTGACCGTCCTACAGGGGCTTGCGACAATGCGTGGAGTGGTAGCACGCCGACTTTGAAAGGAGGCTGGACCCATGGCACAGACCGTTGGTAATAAGGTACGCATGACCGCCGGGAAATTCGCGGGCATCAATGCGGTCGCCGACGATCGCGGCGTCGTCGCGGCGGCGGCGATGGACCAACGGGGGTCGCTGAAACGCGCGATCGCCAAGGCCAAGGGCAGCGACGTCAGCAACGCCGAACTGGCCGAATTCAAGGCCATCGTCAGCGAGGTGCTGACGCCCTACGCCAGCGCCATTCTGATGGACCCCGAATACGGCCAGGAGGCGATCCGGCGGCGGGCCAAGAACGCCGGCGTCCTGCTCGCTTACGAGAAGACCGGCTACGACGCCACGGTCAAGGGTCGCTTGCCCGACCTGCTGCCCGAATGGTCAGTCCAGCGCCTGATCGAGATTGGCGCGAACGCAATCAAAATCCTCCTCTACTACGACCCCGACGACGACGCGGACATCAACCTGATCAAGCACGCCTTCATCGAGCGCGTCGGCGCGGAATGCCGCGCCAACGATGTGCCGTTCTTCCTCGAACCGCTCGCCTACAGCGACACGGTTGGCGAGGAGAAGAGCTTCGCGTTCGCCAAAGTCAAGCCCGCGAAGGTGACGAAGTACATGGACGTCTTCTCGCAACCACGCTACGGCGTGGACGTGCTGAAGGTCGAAGTGCCGGTCAATATGGCCTTCGTCGAAGGCACGCAGGCGAATAAGACGGGCGAGGTCGCCTATTCGCGCGACGAGGCCAAGCAACTCTTCCGCCAGGCCGCCCAGGCGACGCGCCTCCCCTTCATTTATCTCAGTGCGGGCGTGACGGACGACGTCTTCCGCGAGACGCTGGAACTGGCGGCCGAGGCTGGCACGCCCTTCTCTGGCGTGCTCTGCGGGCGCGCGACCTGGCAGGACGGCATCCCCGTCTACGGCCAGGGCGGCGGCACGGCCCTGCGCGCCTGGCTCGAAGACCGTGGCGTCAAGAACATCCAGATGCTCAACGCGGTGCTGGCGAAGGGCGCGAAGCCCTGGTGGGATTTCTACGGTGGCCGGGACAATATCGAGATCGTCTCGGCCTGACGCTGTTGCAGGTTGTAGCTGAACCTGCTAACAGGCATGATAAGTAGCGCGCGAGTGTGTGCTGGTGTGCGAGGAGGTGAGAGCGGCAGCGCGCTCACCTCCTCGCATTTTATTCGTCACCACCAGGAAAGGGAACGGGGTGAAAATTACAGGGCTGCGGCTGCGCGAGTTGACCGGCACGATGGCGTTTGACGGCGAGTTCTGGGAAGAGCGGCTCGTCCGGCCAGTGGACATTTACCCGGAACACAAGCAAGACCCGGCGGGCGGGAATCCAGTCAAGCTCGCGGACGGGCGCTATCGGATGCAGAGCATCTTCCTCCAGATAGACACTGATGATGGCGTCAGCGGCATTGGTGGTCCGGTGGACACCAGCGTCGCGTTCATCATTGACCACGAGCTGCGCGGCCTGCTCATCGGCCACGACCCCCTCGCCACCGAGCGTATCTGGGACCGACTCTACCGCCACGCCATTCACGGGCGCAAAGGCAATACGATGCTGGCGATCAGCGCGATTGACTGCGCGCTCTGGGACTTGCGCGGCAAGGCCGCCGGCCAGCCCGTTCATCGCCTGCTCGGCGGCCCGGTGCGTGAATCGTTCCCGGCCTATGCCAGCGCGCTCGGCTACTCGCTCGAACCGGAGCTTGTGCGGCAGCGCGCAGCCGAGTTCGCGGCGCAGGGCTACACCGCGACGAAATGGTTCTTCCGCGATGGGCCGACCGACGGCCGCGCGGGGATCGCCCGCAACGTCGCGCTCGTCCGCAATCTGCGCGAGGCGCTCGGCCCCGACGTTGACATCATGCTGGACGCCTGGTCGAGCTGGACTGTGCCCTACACTATTGACATGGCCGAGCGACTGGCTGAATATCAGCCGCGCTGGATCGAGGAACCGGTGCTGGCCGACCGGATCGCCGCCTGCGCCGCGATTCGCCGCCGCGTGCGGACGCCGATCGCGACCGGCGAGCACGAATACACCCGCTGGGGCATCAAGCAATTGCTCGACGCCGAAGCCGCCGACGTCATCCAGCCCGACATCTACTGGGCCGGCGGCATCTCCGAGCTGGTGAAGATTTGCGCGCTCGCCTCGACCTATGATGTCGTCGTCATCCCGCACGGCCATTCGACGCCCGCGACAGCGCAACTGATCGCCGCGCAGCCGGCCACGCTCTGCCCCATCCAGGAATACCTGATCAAGTGGAACGAGGTGCATCAGTTCTTCCTGCAATATCCGCTCAAGCCGGTCAATGGCACGATCACCGTGCCGACCCGCCCCGGCATGGGCATGGAGCTCGACGCCGGCAAGATCGAGCAGGAACGCGACCTGCGCTGGTAGGGGACGGGAACCGCCAAGCCGCCAAGGAGACGCCAAGATCACCAAGATAGAGGGAAATAAACGGATCCCGCTTGGCGCTCTTGGCGATCTCTTGGCGCTCTTGGCGGTTCAAGTGAAGGGCAGATGGAGATGCAGCGCAAGACGGAAGTCGCAATTGATGGGGAGCAGTTCTTGATCAATGGCCGGCCGACGTATGCCGGGCGAGTCTGGCGCGGGCACTCGATCGAAGGATTGCTGATCAACTCGCGGATGGTGCAGGCCATCTTCGACGACCTCAATCCTGAGACACGCGACCGCTGGGCGTATCCCGACACCGGCGTGTGGGATCCCGAGCGCAATGTGAACGAATTGCTGGCGATGGCGCCGGAGTACCGGCGGCACGGCGTGCTTGCGCTAACGATCAACCTGCAAGGCGGTTCGCCCGAAGGCTATAGTAAAGAACAGCCCTGGCTCAACAGCGCCTTCACACCGGCGGGCGACCTGCGCCCCGACTACCTCGACCGGCTGCGGCGCGTGCTGGACCGTCTGGACGAGGTAGGGATGGTCGCCATCGTTGGTCTCTTCTATTTCGGGCAGGACGAGCGCCTGCACGATGAAGCCGCCGTGCGGCGCGCGGTGGACAACATCACCGGCTGGCTGCTGGAGCAGGACTATCGCCACGTCATCGTCGAGATCGCCAACGAATGTGACGTAGCGCGCTACGAGCACGAAATCTTGCAGCCCCACCGCATTCACGAACTGATCGCCCAGGTGCGCGACACCACGCACGCCGGCCACCGGCTGCTGGCCGGCACGAGTTATCGCGGGCGGAGCATCCCCGGGGACGCAGTCTTACGCGCCTCGGACCTGGCACTGCTGCACGGCAACGGCGTGACCGACCCGGCCTATATCGGCGAGATGGTTGAGCGCACCCGCGCGCTGCCCGGCTACCGGCCCATGCCGATCGTCTTCAACGAAGACGACCATTTCAACTTCGACCAGCCGGCGAACAATTTCCTCACCGCCATCGCGCACCGCGCCTCCTGGGGGTTCTTCGACCCCGCCGAAGGCGCGGGCGGGCGCGGCGCGCACTCCGATTACGTGGGCGGCTTCCAGAACGTCCCCGTCAACTGGACCATCAACACCGACCGCAAGCGCGCCTTCTTCGCCCTGGCGCGTGAAATCGCGGGCGAAACGGCGTGATCGTGCGGGTTGCAGGTTGACAGGTTGCAGGTTCTTGCAGACAAGCGCCCGCGCCAGCCGATGAACCGTGCAACCTGTCGACCTGCAACCTGCAACCCGCACAAGCCACCACAGCAATCCACTTCGCCATCACCGGCGTATCTCTGAGAACTACAGCCCTGACCAGATGTCAGACCAACGGCAGGCGCTGGCTTGACAGGCAGGCGCCACACTCGGTATGATGGCAGTACGCTTCCGTAATGGTGTTGACAATCTATGCTCAAACCAGCGTTTCTGTCAGATGCACCGACTGTTGTGCCGACCACACCCCTGCGTCAGTGGCAGTCACCTCAGCATATCGTCGTGATACGACGGTGTAGGCGACGACAGACAACACTGGAACTATTGCAAGAGTGTCAACGTCCAGATCGGTAAGCCCCCACCATCTGGGGTCGGGGAAGGGTTCAGGGAGCTACCTGGAGGAGCGGTCGATGAGCGAGCGCAAACAGGGTCTGGAGCACGAAACCACACCGACAGTCTCTCCTACCCCGTGGAGCCGGCGGCAGTTCATGCGCCGAGCCGGCGCCGTATCTGCCGGATTAGCGGCCTTACCGATCCTCGCTGCGTGCAGCAGTAGCCTGGCGACAGCAACCTCGGCCCCGGCGGCGGCGACCAAGGCGCCAGCCGCGAACCCAACGCCTGCCGGCACGGCGGTATCGGGTGGCGCGGGCAGCACGACATCGTCTTCGTCATCGGCAGCGTCAAGCAGTGCCAGTGGCAGCACGACCGCCGCGAAGACGAGTAGCTCAGCCGCGACAACGTCAGCCGCTGGTGGCGCGCCGACCCCGGTGCCGCCGACCGCGACTGCCGTGGCAAATATTCCGCGCGCGAAGTCCAACGCGAAAGTCACGGGCAAGATTCGGATTCTGCAAGACAACGACTTTCATCCCGACCACAACGCCTTCCTACGCTCCGAGATCGAGGCGTTCTGCCGCGCCCAGAACTGGGATTATGAGGTCACCTCCGTCGCTGGCTACCAGGGCAC
>DASUBC010000225.1:0-5599 GCA_035763465.1 Thermomicrobiales bacterium | reverse complement strand
GCCCGACTCACCCAGGACCAATCTCCTAATTGCCAGTTCATGGCAGGGGGCGGATAATCCTCGTAGGAAACGAAACATAGGGGCTGGCCTCAGCGTAGAGCGATGGGGCCACGACTTCCTGGCTTACAGGCGGCGCGCTGTCCCGCACAACCGCGCCAGTGGCGCTGGCCGGCATGGAAATGGTGTTTGGTGTAGTTTAAGGATTCTGCATGAGCACGATCCACTTCACGCGCAATTACCACGACCTCAGCACCGATAAGGGTTTCCAGTTCGAGTTCTATTGCGACCGTTGCGGCTCCGGTTATCGCACGACCTTCCGACCCTCGAAATCGGGCCTGCTCGGCGACGCGCTCAATACCGCGAACGGTCTGTTTGGCGGGTTGTTTGGCAAAGCGGCCGATCTGACCAATCAGGCCCGCTCCGCGACCTGGGAACGCGCGCACGACAGCGCCTTCCAGAGCGCGATGCAGGAACTGATGCCGGGTTTTCATCAGTGCCCGCGCTGCACCTCCTGGGTGGACGACGCCTGCTGGATCACCGCGCGCGGCCTCTGTAAGCACTGCGCGCCGGATGTCGCCGAAGAAACCGCCGCAGCCCAGGTTGACGCGGAGATTCAGAAAACACGCGAAGCGGTCTATGACGCGGCCACCGCGCGCACCGATCTGGTCGGACGCACCGTCACCCTGACCTGCCAGTATTGCGGCGCGAATACCAATGGCGCGAAGTTCTGCCCGGAATGCGGCAAACCGACCGCGCGCGAGCGCTTCTGCGGCGAATGCGGCGCGAAGATGCCCGCCGGTGTGAAATTCTGTCCGGAGTGCGGCAGTAAAGTAGAGAGTAGAGAGTAGGGAGTAGCGAGTTCTTCGCCACTGGCTCCGCGCCAGCAGACCAGCATAGTGCCAATGATGAGCAACTCGCTACTCCCTACTCTCTACTCTCTCCCCGGCCCCGCTTGTCGGGCGGGCCAAGATGTTTTATAGTCAATAGAACGGCGGCGTCGTCCGTCGTACCGCCGTTCTGGATGAGCTGCATCAGCTCGTTCCGGTGTCTGTGGATGCCCCGGCTGGTCTCCAGCGCGTTGCCCTGGCGCTCCTGCCCGGAGCATTCTGCCGGCGCCGGTATCACTGGCTCGTGCAGCTTCCGCTCGCGATCCACTCTTGCGTTGTGTTGGCGTACGAAGACCATCGGTCGGCGACCACTCGTCAGCACCCTGCCGCACCAGCGGCAAAGGGAGGAGACAATGAGCACCTTGCGCGTGCTATCCCATCTCGGCGATTCGGCGATCTCCTGGGATGCCGAACGCGCCGCGACCGGCGATGAAGAAGCGCAGGCGGCCGTGCATGAAGCCGAGCGCATTTTCGCCGCCGAGCGTGCCCGCGGCGCGACGGCGTTCCGCACCGTGCCTGGCCGACCCGCCGAGCGCATTGACCGCTTCGACCCTGAAGCCGACGAAATCGTGATGGTGCCGCGCGTCAGCGGAGGCTAGACCATGGGCATTAGCGGCGGAGAGGCTTCGCTCCTGCTCATCGCGGTCTTCGTCGCTGCCGGTCTCGCCTGTGTCCTTCGCCCACCCGAACGGCTGCTGCGCCGCCTCGGAGTGCCCATCGAACCGACAGGCGAGGAACGCCGCGCGGCCGAACAACGCGCGCGTGGTCTGTTGCGCCAGTTACTCGGCTCAACGGAGTTTGACACGCTGGTCAAGCGCGGCTATCTCGACATCACCAGTCCCTCGATTCCTGGCCGCCTCTACCGGGTACCCTACTTTCAGGGTATGGTCGAGGTGATCGAGGACGGTATCTCGACCATGCGCCTCTGCGTCGTGCCGACCCGCTGGGTGCCCGACCCCGATGTGGTCATCATGCATAAGCTGCTGATCGAAGGGGACGAAGCGCGCTACCTCCGGATCGCCAACCGCTTTCCAGCCGGTTCATCGCGTCTGATGATGCCCGGCTGGTGGGAGACTAGCCGCAATCAAACCGGCCGGGGCTGAGACCACACGGCCGGTTCTCTCACCACCACGGAGCCCCCAAGCGTACTGGTTCTTCACACCAGTAGCGCACTCAATCAGCTTGACACAGAGAACAAATGTTCTATAATACAGATCGGTACGTAATAGTTCGCCCAACACAAGGAGAACACCGATGGCTGGTCATCCAATCGTCCATGTCGAGTTCGCGTCGAACGATCCCACGGCAACCAGCAAGTTCTTCGCCGATCTCTTTGGCTGGCAGTTGCAACATGCGCCCGAGTTCGATTACACAATGTTCCGTGCGGAAGGCGGCCCAGGCGGTGGGTTCGTGAAGGCTGATGGCACGCAGTTTAACACCGGCGACACGCTGGTCTATGTCGGCACGGACGATATCGAGGGCACGTTGCGCCAGGCCGAATCCCTGGGTGGCAAGGTGATCATGCCGAAGATGGAGATTCCCAACACCGGCTGGTTCGCCATCTTCACTGACCCGAACGGCGCACGGGTGGCCCTGTACACCGAGATGAACCAGTAAGGCCCCCGCAAGGTCGCTGCGGCGCGGCATGAGTGAACGACGAGAACCGGCGGGCGATCAAATCGCCCGCCGGCTTCATTCTTGTTGTGGCACGGTGAGCTTACTTATCGGCGGACATTTCCAGGTGAGCGTCAAGGAACTCCAGGTTCACCGCGGGATCCTCGACCGTCGAAACCACAAACTCCCCGGTGCGACTGAGCGCGACATGCTCGGGGCCAAGCCCAGCCGGAAGCAACTTGGAATGTTGCACCGCGCGCTCCAGCGCCCGCCGATTCCGCAGACCGAGCGCATCCAGAATCGGATTATTGACATTCCGCCCCTGCTTCAGCGGGGTGTGCAACAGCGTCCGCTCCATTGCTTCGGCCAGTTCAGCGGCATCGGGAATCAGCGACAGCGCCGGCATCTTGAAGCCCTGGAAGACCTGTAAGAGCGTGTCGAGCGTATCGTGCGGCAGGTAGCGCATGTAGATGCGAACCAGTTCGAGGAATATGCCGTGGTGCGCGATTTCGTCATTGCCGACGATCTTGAACGCGCCGGCCGCGCCGATCTGATGGCCGCGTTTGCGTTCCACCTCGGTCGCATTCTCCGGTAGGCCATATTCGCTGCGGATGCGCTTCCGCATCTCATCGTAGTTGAAATAGGTCGCGCGTTCCTGCACCATAGCATAGCAGGCCACGCCGAGCGGGGTGTAGAGACCTGGGTGATCCTCGCTCATGCGCCATTTGTGCGAGAGCACTTCCTCGCGATATTTTTCGAGTTGCTCTTCCGTCCGCCGCCCCGACGCGACCAGCACCAGGTGCCAGGCTTCGGCATGTTTCAATTCCTCCATGCCCCAGGCCAGTTGCAGGTTCCGCCGCTCGCGCCGGTTATGGAGGAGATTCAGCCCATCTTCGACGTAGTCCCCAACGTAATCCTCGACGCCGAGATACGCCTGAATGATCGTTACCGTATCCTCGCTCAAGAGATGGCCGTACTCTTCCATCTCTTGCAGCGGCAGATCGTCCCAGGGGGTCCAGTTGCGAATCTTCATCGCCTTGCGGAAATACCGGATGAACGCCTGGTGCGCTTCCCGCGCCGCCGCGCGCTCGCGCGCCTCGCGCGTCCACGGCCCCTGCACGACCAACGGCATCCCCGGCCCCCCGGCCGGCGCTGGTTGTCCCGTCATCGTCTGACAAACCCTTTCTCGTATGGCAGCGCGTCCACGCGCACCCGACTACGGTCGTCGGCTGAGATCGCGTCCCGCTGCTGGCTTAGTCGTTTCGCTGCTGGCGCTTGCGTGCAATCATCTCGTAACAAGAATTCCCCGGAAGGCCGGCACGAATTACGGCAATGATACCACGCTTGCCTCATTCTGGCTGATGACCGGCGACCAATCAGGCCGTAACTCCTGTCCGTTCGCCCGGCAAACACTGGCCTTGCCTAGGCCAGCCGCGATACTATTCGTGCACGTCTTGTGCCAACGACTGCTCGTACGCCGCCAGTAACTCGCGCGCCTCAGTCAGGCGCGCGGGCGTATTGACGTTGAACTTGCTCAGCAAGGCGGGGTCATGGCGCCGCACATCGCTTTCCGCGAAGGCGCGCACCCGGACAGCCGGGAAGAAGCCGACGATCTTGTACCGACCGGCCAGTAGCTGCGCCCGCATGGCGGGCAGCGCACCCCGCCCATACATCGCATGCAGCGTTTCGTACACACCGCCCGCCGCGCCCTGGCGGTTCTCGCCAGCGGCGAGATACGGGGCCAGCACATCATAATCACGCGCTTGCGCGGCCATCGCCCGCAGTAATGGCGGTGCCAGAAAGGGCATATCGCAGGCGACAACCAGGCAATGCTCGTGTCGCGCGGCCATGACGGCGCTGTAGATGCCGCCGAGCGGCCCGGCCCCAGGCATCACGTCGGGGACGATGCGTGTTCCGGCAAACGCGAGCCGATCGTCGTTCGCCACGATCAACACCTCGTCGGCGACGGCGCGCACCGCCGCCAGCACGCGCTCAATCAGGGTCGGGCCAGCGGGCGTCAGCCGGATGACGGCCTTATCGGTCCCCATGCGCTGGCTTTGCCCACCCGCCAGGATCGCGGCGCTGAGCGGCGCTGGCGCGCTCATGACGACCCGAAACGTTGCTGAGTAGCGTCTCGCACCTGACTGGCTCCCGGCGGCCCGACGAGTTCGATTACCACCGCGAGGAGATGCTCAAGATCAAACGGCTTTTCCAGCACGCGCACAGCCGCGTCGTGGAGCTGGCCCCGATATTGGCGTGCCCGGTCAGCCGCGGCAGAGCAGACAATGATGGGAATATCCCGCGTGTGGTCGTCAGCGCGCAACCCGACCAGAATCGCCCAGCCATCAACCTCGCCCAGCACCAGATCGAGCACGATCAGGTCCGGCGGATGTGCATTGACCAGGTCAAATACGCCAACGCCACTCTCTTTGCGATACACGGTGTAGCCATGATCGCCGAGAAAATCCTCCATCAACTGAAGAAATTCCGGCGAATCGTTAATAACCAGGATCGTCTGGTCTAGAGGCTGTTGGCGCGCCATGTTGTCTGCTCCGAATCGCTGGCGATTACGAGGTGAAATAGCTCCTGGCGGGGTGATGCGCTCGTCTCGTCGGTATAGCAGGTGAGGGTCTCAGCGCTGTGTCGTCGGCGTCACTGATGGTGGAGGAGTATAGGGCAGATCCATGCCCAGGACGATCATGATGTCCGCACCGTTTGGTGCTGTCCCGGTGCCCTGGCGCACCGCGTCTTCTGTCAGGCCAAGCGCCTGTGCGGCCAGGAGGGCAGTATCTAACTTGTCAGAATAATTGTAGATGATCGTCACCGGCTGTGGCCGATTGGCGACGTCGGCAGCGTCAACAAACGCGCCGGTAAAGCCCGCGCCCTGCAAGCGAGTGACCGTGTGCGTGGCGAATTGATCGCGATAGGTGCCGTTCCGCACGTCAATCTTCGCGGCGGGATCGGGTGTCGGCGTCACCGGGGGCGCGTCAATCGCGTTCGGCACCATCTCCTTGACGCGCCGGCGAATACCCGGCCAGTCTTTGACACACACGTAGTCTATCTGATTCCCCTGATCATCGGGGAACGCACAGTCTTCG
>DASUBC010000224.1:0-9170 GCA_035763465.1 Thermomicrobiales bacterium | reverse complement strand
AGGCTGGAGACGAGCACCGCAGGGTGTGGCAAGCCATCCGCTCTACCGGCTGGCGACGCAAGTACAGCGCGGCAAGTTGACGCTGGCGGCGGCGATCGCCCGGATTGACGCCACCAGTGAACTGCGCGACCTGGCGGATAGCCAGCTTATCGAACTCGACCGGCAGATCGGGGAATTGAGCAGCTCGAATCGTCACCTGGCCCATACGCTCGCCTCGCTGAATTACGCGGTCGCCCGCGCGAAGGGCTTTCGGCGCGTCCAGGTTGACTGCGCACTACGTCTCAGCGAGCTCACCTACGACACCCCTACCCGCTTAAATCTCCTGCACGAGGCGCTGACGGCCAGCCAGAAGTCGGGCTACCGCCGGGGAGAGAAGATCGCCCAGGCCACGCTCGGCAAACTCTACACGCAAGAGAACCGGCCTGAAGAAGCGATCGCGGCCTATCGCGACCAGCTGGAAGCCGCCAAGAGCGGCGGCTACGCGGCGATTGACGTCGAATCGTTACTGGCGCTCGGCGACCTCTATCGCGGGCAGAATCAGCTCGACGAGGCGCTGGAAACCTTCGAGCGCACCGTCAACGCCGCCGGCGCCGCCGGACAGCCGACGGGTCAGATCGAGGCGCTGACCCGCGCCGCAGAGATCTACTTCCTGCGCGGCACGCCGACGGCCGCGCTCGACGCCCTCGATCGCGCTCTGGTCATCGCGGTCGAACTGAAAGACGAGCGCGTGGAGGCCGAACTTGCCAGCCTCTACGGCGACCTGCTGCGCGAGTTGCGCCGCTACGGCGAGGCGGCGACCGCCTATCAGCGGGCGCTCACGCTGACGGGCGAAGATGTCCGGCGCCAGACGGACATTTTGGGCCGGCTCGTGCCGCTGTGCATTGACCTGGGCGCCTGGCAGGACGGCGCCGACTACGCGCGTCAGGGCTTGCTGCTGGCGGCGGGGACCGAACCGGCGCAGGAGACGCTCTGGCTGCTCGATCTGGCGATCGCGTTACTCGAACTCGGCCGCCCGCTGGAAGCGGTAGATACGGCCCGCGATGGGTTGGCGATGGCGCAGGCCGCCGATCCGGGTGGCCGGCTTGAGCACGATGCGCTGGGCCGGCTTGGCGCGCTGCTGACCGAGACCGGCGACTGGGCCGAGGCCGCCGACGCCCTGCACAAGGCCCTGACGCTGAGCGCCCGACTCGGCGATAACGCCGCCGAAGCGACCTGGATGACTCAGCTGGCGCGCTGCGCCTGGTATGCGGGCGATCTATCGGAGGCGATTCAGCGCTATACCGACGCGCTCACGATGGCGCGCGACCTCAACGACCGCAGCCTCGAAGCCCACATCCTCGGCAGTCTCGGCACATTGCTGCGCGAGAGCGGCCAGGCGCGGCGTGGCCTGGAGTATTATGACGAGGCGCTCGAACTCAGCAAACTGGCGGGCGACGGCCGGGAAGTCGTGCGCTACCTGACCTTGCTTGGCCGGACCTATGGCGAATTGCGCCACCACGACGACGCCAAGCGCTCGCTCCTCGAAGCGATCTCGCTGGCCCGCAAGCTTGACGACAAGCGCGGGCAGGTGGAGGCCCACCGGCGCTACGCCGCGCTGCTGCGTGGACGGCGCGACCGCGAGGGCGCCATCGCGCAGATTTCGGCCGCCGCCGCGCTAGTTGGGGCGCTGGACGACCCGCGCCTGGTCACCACGACAGTGCAGGAACTGGCCGCGATTCAGGAAGAACTCGGGCAATGGGAAGAGTCCGCCGCGAGCTACCGCCGGCTGCTGTCGAATGCCGAACGGAGCGACGACCTTTCCGGCAAGTTGCAGGCGCATCTCCAGCTCGGCCGGTTGCTGCAATTCCAGCAGCCGTCGGAATCGCGCCAGCACCTGCGCCAGGCACTGGACATTGCCCATGAGATGAACGACCCCCAGCTGATCGATCAGGTCAGCGGGTTGCTCCCAACCGGCACCGAGGACGCCAGCAGTCCACTGGCCGACTGACCGGCCCCTACACTGCTCCCCACAGCCGGCAGGAACACCGCCGGCATATTGGGCACGCCGAGGCCCACGCTATACACCCCACTCCCCGACTAGACAGCCCACACCACCAGCGATATACTGTACGTACACTACGACCGGACATGTACGGTGTCCGGAGCGCCAGGCTGGCTGGCGGCGCTGGAGCCGGACTGCGCCAGCGACCGAGTGTGGGTAGTAGGGAGCTCGCCATGACGATCAGCCCGGAACGAACCAGGGCGCGCCAGGTCACCGCGCACGGCGATACGCAGGCGGTAGCGGTACTCGCCTGGCACAACGGCCAGTTCAGTGACGCTTGCCCACAACTTGCGCTCGCGCTGCCGGTGCGCCGCCAGGCCCATCGCCCGGCCGACCGGCTCCACATTATCTGTGAGCCGGTCGCGTGGTCGGCGCAAGCGGAGGCGCTGCTCCCAGCGGTCATCGGGCTGATCCAGGACACCTTCGCCAGAGTTGACGCCGATGACCCCATCGCGGCCATCGCGGCGGCGCTGGAGGCGGCGAACGACGCGGTCTTTCAGCAGAACCTGGCGAGCGCGCCGGCGGAGCGCGTTGCGTTCGGCGTCACTTGCCTGGTCATTCGCGATGCCGACCTGATCATCGCCCAGACGCCGCCCACCCAGCTCATCATCGCGCAGAACGGCACGCCGGTCGCGCTGCCCGACCTGGACAGCTGGCGCGAGCACGAGCAAACCGAACTCGACGAAGCGGCCGGGCTAGGGCTGGAACCGATCCTGACGCCAGCGCTCTATCGCGCGGCGCTGGAGCCGGACGATCTGATCACTCTGTGCAGCGCCAATCTCGCCATGTTGCTCGCCAGCGTGGGCGTCGGCCCGCTGCTGGGCGACGATCTGCTGGCGGCGCGCGACTACCTCATCACGCTGATCGAACAGCATGATCTGCCAACGGCCTCTGCCGCGATCTTCACACCGGAATTCGGGTCAACGGCGGTGGCCGGGTCTATCGCCCTGATGGAGCCGACAACGCCGGTGGCAGCGGCGCGCGAGGACGACGACGCCCGGTATGCGCCGGCTATGCTGCATGAGGAAAGCTGGTTTGAACGCAGCCTGCGCGAGATGCGCGCACGCACCCAGGTAATCGCCTGGCCGCGCCACGATAACCGGCGGCGCGCGACAATTCTGCCTTTTCGCCAGACGGGCGAAGACCAGGAGCAAGAACCACCCTATGGCACGCCATCCCTGCCCGATGCGCTTGAGCAGGAGAGCGCACCCGCCGAAACCGCCTGGGCGGACACTGCACACGAGTACGCCGACGCGGACGAAGACGACACCTACGATGAGTATGATGAGGACGAGGGCTGGGACGATGACGCGACTGGCGAAAGCGCCGGCTACTATCACGCGCCGGCGCGGCCCCGTCGCACACTCCTCCAGGCGCTCTTCAACCCCATCGCCGTCGCCATCCTCGGTTTCGGCACGGCGCTGGAGCACATCCTGCCGGCGCGCCAGCAACACAAGCGCGCTCGTTATCTCGAACACAGCCGCGATCGGGTCTGGCCGATCGGCGTGCTCGACCGGTTCGAGCGCCGGCGCTTCCAGCTCAGCCGCTTGCTGCCGATTCTCGTCATCGCCGCGCTGGTGGCCCTGGCGTACCTGGGCGTAGTCGGCGTTCGCAACCAGTTGCGGCAGGCCGAAGCGGCGCGCTTCGACCAGGCGCTGGCGCGAATCGCGCAGGCGCGGGAAGCGGCCGTGACGGCCACCGATCGCCAGGCCGCCCACGATCAGCTCCTGGCCCTGCCAACGAATCTGGCGGCGATTCCCAATGCCGATAAGCCTGGCCGGCCAGAGCAGATTGCCGGCGAGCGCCAGGCAATCGCGGCGGCGCTCGACCGCGTAGACGGCGTGCAGCGCCTACCGGCGAACGCCAGGCAAGTGCTCGCGCCGTTGCCGGCCACGCCCGCGCAGGGCGGCCCGCGCCCCCAGCTGGTGGTGGGTAACGGCCAGCAATTCGTCTTGCTCAACGGCGTTGTCTACATCGTGGACGGCCAGGCCAGGGCGTTGAAGAAGATTTTGGCGAAGGGCGATGTCGCTGACGGCGTCGGGGTCGGCCAGCTGCTTGGCATTGTCTGGCGCATTGACAGCCTGTTCGCCTTCGACGACACCCACGGCTACGTGCGCCGGGGTGACGGCGCCTGGATCGCCCAGCCGATCGCTGCGAGCGGCCAGAAGCTGACTGCGGTCAACAGTTTTGACGGCAATCTCTACTTCTTGCAGGCCGAGCGCGGGCAGATCGTCAAATACCGTTCCGGCGCCTACGCGCAGGCGCCCCAGCCCTGGTCCAGCACCAAAATCAACGGCGACCTGGGCCTGGCGCTGGATATGGTGACGGACCAGGATATCTATGTGCTGCTGTCCGATGGCCGCCTCCTGGACCTTTATCAGGGCGACGTCAAAGCGACCTATACACCAGCGGTCACCCCGCCGCTCGCCGGAGCCACGGCCATTGCCGCCGCGCCGGGCGGTAGCCTGCTCTATGTCCTCGATGCGCGCGAAGGCCGGATCGTGCGGCTGGGGCGCGATGGCTCCGGCGTCGTCAACTATAAGGCCGCCAGCAGCGCGCAGCCCTTCACGAACGCGCGCGACCTCGCGGTTGACGAGCAAGCCGGCATCGTCTACCTCCTGACGGATGACGGCGTGGTCAGTGTGCAGTTACCTCGGTAGCAGGTCGAAAGTCTGAAGGTCGAAGGTCTTTCCTGACAAGGCGGTGGCTTGCTGTCAACCGGCGTTCACAGACAAGCCACAGCGTTGACCACAGAGACCTTCGACCTTCAGACTTTCGACCCTCGTTATTGGCAAACCGTCCATCCCGTGCTAGGATTCTCCCAGGTGACAAACGACGTTCCGCGACGCAAAGTTGGCGGCGCACGGACGGCGGAGGCGCCGGAGCCGGCGTCTGCTTGTTCGTCACCAACCAGTCCGGAGGGCTGGGATGGGCCCGCAAGAAAAGCGTCTCACCAGCGAGCTCGCGATCTACCTGATTCGTAGTTGCGTGCGCGCCATGCAGAAACTGCCGCCCGGCGAGACCCTCGACGTTGATGGTCGCCGCCGCTGGTTCGAGCAAGCCTACCGCGAGTGGCAATTGACACCCCGCGTGGACCTGGCTGGACGCTCGCCCTATGAAGTCATCGCCGCCGAGCGCGCCGCCGCGCGAACGAATAGCCAACCGCGCCGGGCCAGACCATCCATCGAAATCTACACCGATCTGCCGACACCAGATCAGGAACCGCCGGCCAATCGCGCCTCAGCCGCCGCCCGTGAGGGCGCGGCACAGCCGGTCAGCGAACCCGCCGACGACGTCACACGCGGCGCCTGGCGGCGCCTGGCCGACCAGCTCTTCGGCTCCTGGCTTGACGACGACCTCAACCGGCTCTGAACCGTTCTGTCGTGATACCGTATGTCTGCGCTTTCAGCAGCCAACTCTTGTCCAGGCGTGCCGGCTGTGGTAGCCTGTAGCCGCGCAACGCGGCCAGAGAAGGCTCACACTCGCTGCGTCCTTCCCCGTACCTGCGTCAGCGACACGCTACCCTGTTGCGAACAACGCTCGCCGCGCAGACAACGCCTGGCGGCGCTCTTGTACCAGACAACGAGGAGTATTCGACCTTGCGCGTCTTGATTACCGGCATCACCGGCTTCGCTGGCAGTCACCTGGCCGACTACTTACATGCGCTCGACGGTGTCGAAGTCTTCGGTATTCACCGCTGGCGTAGCCGCCTCGATAACCTGGCCGACCTCGCGGCGGCCGGCGCATTGCACAGCATCGAGCCAGGCGCCAGCGATCCCGATGTTATCCGCGCCGCGTTCGTGCCTGGCAAGGTGAACCTGCTCGGTGGCGACATCAACGACTTTCACTCGATGCGCACCACGATCGCGGCGGTGCAGCCCGACCGTATCTTCCACCTGGCGGCGCAGAGCCATGTGCCGACATCGTGGAACGCGCCGGCCGATACCCTGCACCTGAACATTATCGGCCAGGTGAATCTCTTCGAGGCCATGCGCGCCACCGGCAACGACGCGGCCGTGCAGGTCGCTGGCTCGTCCGAAGAATACGGGCTGGTTATGCCCGACGAAGTGCCGATGTCCGAAGAGAACCCGCTGCGTCCACTCAGCCCCTATGCCGTCTCCAAGGTCGCGCAGGATAAACTGGCCTACCAATACCACCGCAGTTATGGGATCAAGGCGGTCGTGACGCGAGGCTTCAACCACTGCGGGCCGCGCCAGACAGAGAACTTCATCGTCGCCACGCTTGGCCGGCAAATTGCGTATATCGAAGCAGGACTGCAAGAGCCAGTCTTGCTGCATGGCGACCTCGATTCGAAACGTGACCTGACCGATGTGCGCGATATGGTCCGCGCGTACTGGCGCTTACTGGATGTCGGGCAGCCGGGTGAGGCATACAACATCGGCACCGGCGCCTGCCGCTCGATCCGCGAAGTCCTGGAAGGGTATCTTGCTCTCACTGATGTGCGGATTGACGTGCGGCAAGACCCGGCGCGGATGCGGCCCTCGGACGTCACGCTGCTGTGGGCGAACGATCGGAAGTTCCGCACGATCAGCGGCTGGGAACCGGCCATTCCGTTCGCGCAAACGCTGCGCGACACGCTCGACTACTGGCGCGGCCGGGCCGCGGCGGAAGTGGCTGGCGCCCGGCGCGCGCCGGTCGGCAGCCGGCCCTAGCGGAGCATGGCGATGGTAACAGGCGCGCCGGCCGGGGGGCTGTGGGTGGCGAGCCGGCTTCTCTCGCCGTCCAGTAGCAGCCGCGACAGCAATGGTTGAACGACCGCGATTCGGCACCGAAGGTTGGCGCGGCATCATCGCCGAGGACTTCACCTTTGCCGCCGTCCGCCGGGTCAGCCAGGCGCTCGCACTGGAACTGCGGGAGCGCGTCAGCGGCGCCAACGAGGCGCCCGCGCTGGTGGTTGGGTTCGACACCCGCTTCGGTTCGGACCGCTTCGCGACCGCCGTGGCGGAGGTGCTCGCCGCGCATGACATTCATGTCTACCTCTGCAAAGGACCGACGCCGTCCCAGGTGGTCAGCCACGCGGTCGTCGAAGCCGGCGCCAGCGGCGGGGTGCTGATTACCGCCTCGCATAACCCAGCACAATTCAACGGCATCAAGATCAAGGGCCGGAGCGGCGCGCCCGCGTCGTTCGATTTCTTGCATGCGCTGGAACGGCGCTACATGCAGCTGGCCGGCGAAGGGCCGGAACCACCGCGCCGGGCGTTGAAAGCCGCCGAAGACGACGGCAATCTGGACCGCATCGCCCCGCTCAACGCCTACCGGGACCACCTGGCGCAACTGGTGGATCTCGATGGCCTCCGAGCGGCTGGCCTGACGATCGTGGTAGACGCGATGTACGGCGCGGGCGCGGGCATCTTGCCCGGCCTGCTGGCCGAAGGCACGACGAAAGTCATCGAGATCAATGGCACGGCTAATCCCCTCTTCCCCAATCTGCGCGGCCCTGAACCGATCGCGGTCAACCTGACGCGGCTGATGCGCGTCGTCCAGGACGGCAATTCGTCGCTCGGCCTGGCGCTCGACGGCGACGCCGACCGGATCGGTGTCGTCGGCCCAGGTGGTAGTTATGTCAATGGTCAGACGCTCTTCGCCCTACTGGCGCTCTACCTGCTCGAAGTGCGCGGCTGGAACGGCCCGATTATCAAATCGTTGAGCGGCACGGCCATGATTGACGCGCTCGGCGAGCATTTCGGCGCGCCGGTCCACGAGACGCCGGTGGGCTTCACCGCGATGGCGCCGGTATTCCGTGAACATGATGCGATTCTCGCCGGGGAGGAAAGCGGCGGCTTCGCCTTCCGCCACCATGTGCCCGAGCGCGACGGTATCCTGTCCGGTCTGTTCCTGCTCGACTTCCTGGTGCGGCGCGAGACCGACCTCGCGGGCGCAATCGCGGCGCTCGAAGCCCGCGTCGGCAAGTGGTATTCCGAGCGCCTCGACATTCCCTGCCGCTTCGACCAGTGCGATACGGTGATGGAACGCATTCGCGGCGCGGGCGTCAAACGGCTCGCCGGCGTGCCGATCACGCGAGTCAACGACGCCGATGGTCTCAAGTATTACCTTGAAGACGGCAGCTGGCTCCTCCTCCGCTTCTCCGGCACTGAGCCGATCATGCGCCTCTACGCCGAAGCGCGTGCGCCCGAACGAGTCGGCGATCTGCTTACGCGCGGTCGTGAACTGAGCGGGCTGTAACGATACGGGGCCGCCGGTGAATAGACTGCGTCTGCCATGAGACAGCAGGTATTAGCAGTGCGGCATACCAGCGATGCGGAAGCACTGTGAGTAGACAACCTAAGGGCAGCGCCCCCGATTGGTACACCGCCCCAGCCTATCCCACCGATGCATTCATGGGCGCCGCATGGTACTACGCGCGCTACCGGGTGCCGTATCCTCCGGCGCTGCTCGACGACTTGCGGCAACGGGCAGCCATCACGGGGACCGGACGGCTGTTCGATCTCGCCTGCGGTCCTGGCCGGGTCGCGCTGCCCCTGGCCCCATTCTTCCGCGAGGTCTGGGCGGTTGACCAGGAGCCGGAGATGATCGAAGTCGGCCAGGCGGAGGCCGCGCGGCGCGGCGTGACGAATGTGCGCTGGCTGGTCGGGCGGGCGGAGGAGATCGAGGCGCCGGCTGGGGCGTTCGAGCTCATTACCATCGGCGAGGCATTCCACCGGCTGAACCAGTGGCGGATCGCCGAGCGTGCGCTGGAATGGCTGGCGCCCGGCGGTTGCCTGGCGACGCTGGGTTGCGACATCGTCTTCGCCGGTGCAGAGCCGTGGCAGGCGCTGGCGGCGGCGGTCTTGCGACGGTGGCGCGGCGCGGTGCCCGATTTCGGTCCCCGGCCCGCGGGCCAGCCGGACGAGGGGCTCGGGCGCCAGGAAGCGCTCTTGCGCGCGGCCGGCTTCGCCGGCATCGCGAGTTATCAATTCGCGATCCCCTACGTCTGGACGCTGGACACCATTATCGGGAATCTGTACTCGACGTCGGTCGCGTCGCAGCACGCCCTTGGCGATCGGGCCGACGCCTTCGCGGCCGATCTGCGGCAGACGCTGCTGGCCCACGATGCGCGTGGGGAGTATCCAGCGACGTTGTCCTTCGGCTACACGTTAGCCAGGCGGCC
>DASUBC010000223.1:0-5954 GCA_035763465.1 Thermomicrobiales bacterium | reverse complement strand
AGCGCGGCCAGCGAGAGCCGCTGGACGCGGGCCAGCTCATAGAAATTGCGCGCACTATGGCGAAAGACCCGGCGCGCGGTCATTGCCAGCGGCGTCGGCAGCACGGCCGGCAGGACCCGCCGCAGGTTGGCCAGGACCGCGGCGCGCTGCCGGGGCGCGCGGTGGTACCACAGGTCGCCGAGGCGGTCGGCCAGCCAGTAGCCGAGCGACCGCGGGAGCCGGGCGGCGATCAGGCCGGCACTGCCGGCGAGCGCCCGGCCGCGCCAGCCGGCAGCGAGGTTCTCCCCAGCAGCGCGGGGCAGCGGCGCGTCAGGGAGAGTCGGCTTGGCTGCGTCTCGTGCCATCCTGCATCCTTTGTAACCTCGGGTCAATCGGCGGCGCTGCCGCAGCACGCGCCGCAGCGCAGCGCTACCATCGTCACCAAGGAGTCGGGCGTCCGGACCTGCCCCGCCGAACGCTGTGCTGGTAGGGCGATCCGGCCTCCCCACGCCACGCCGGTCAGGGTCGGCTCGTGGTGCGGCCTGCGAACGGCGGGCGGCGGCTCCTGCCGCGGGCCGCCCTGGCCAGCACCCGCAGGGACGAGTTCAACCGTGCTCGTCGGTGCTACGTCGACGACGGCGGCCGCGGTGTGGTGCCGCCAGTGCTGGCGAGCCAGCGCTGGTGAAACGCCGCCGCGTTTTGTTCCTGGGCTGCGGTCACGGGCTGGTCCGCCTGGACCGGCGCCAGCATCAGGTTGCTCAGGCGCTGCACCGAACGCGTCTGCTCGGCCTGCAGGACCGCCAGCACGGCCAGCGCCTGCTGTAACGGTTCGGCATGCGGCTGGTCGAGGATCTCCTGCAGCCAGCGTGCCTGCTCTGCCTGCAGCGCCCGCGCCCATTCCAGCAGCGCCGGCATGTCCTCCCCGGTCGCCGCGACCGCCTGCTCGACGCGCTGCGCCTGCTCACCGTGCAGCGCCTGCAACCGGGCGAGCGCCTGCCGCGCACCCCGGCCCTGCGGCTCGTCGAGGACATCCTGCAGCCGCTGGGCCTGTGCCGCCTGGAGCGCCCGCACGTGGGCCAGCGCCGCGTTGACGTCGGCGGGTGTGGGCGCGGTGGGCTCGTCCTCCGGAACCGCTGGTGGGGCGCCGACCGCCCGGGTCAGCGCCGCCAGCAGTTCGAGGGCGTTGCCACCCTGACCTGCCCGGGCCGCCCGCAGCGCCGCCGCCAGCAGCTCCAGTTGCGGCAGCGCCTGTTCCACGGTGCTCCGTAGCAGCGCATTGGGCGTCAGCCCGGGGATCTCTGCGGCCAGGGCTTCGAGCCGCCGGTAGGTCGCGGCCGGTAGCCGGACGGTCAGGCGTGCCCAGCGGTCAACGTTCGGCATGGTTTGTCCTTCGTGTTCGGGTAGGGTAGTAGGCGCAGTGACAACGGAGAACCAGTGGAGATGCGTGACGCTATACGACGTCACCAGTATAGCAGATCGTGACTGGGCGTGCGGGGCGTGGTGCGTTCCCATACGAGTTCACCGTTGCGAGAGAGCGGCGTTCCCGGCTCCGCCGGGGCTTGCGGCATCGCGCCAGCAGACCTGACCAGTGCCCACCCGGATGGCGGTCGGTTACGCCACCGCTATCCGGCGAGTCCGGCCAGCGTGTCCGCGGGCACTGTGGTCAACGTGGCCGAGCGCCTCGGCTGCCGGCCACCCAGGTTATTGAGCCTCGGGCACGCCGGACGGGCCAGGGGTGGCGAGCAGCGTCGCGACCACATCGAGCAGGTGGTCGAGGTCGAACGGCTTGGGCAGAAAGGTGGTGAGCGGCGGCAAGGCAGGCGGCGCGCCGGCGCTCATGAGGATGGCCGGAATGCCCAGGTCGGGCGCGGCCTGCAGTCGGGTGATCAGAGTGACGCCGCCCAGGCGGGGCATGTGCTGGTCGGTCACGAGCAGATCGGGGCGGGCCTGGGCCACCAGGGCCAGCGCCACGAGTCCGTCAGGGGCCCCCCGCACCTGATAGCCCTCCAGCGCCAGCACGGCCAGCAGCACATCCACGAGCGCGGGTTCGTCATCGACAACCAGGATGGTCGCGCCCATGGTGCCCTCCCTGCCAGACGCAGGTGGCCATCTGGCGCGCCCACGGGGCGGGCGTTGCAAGACCCGCGCCACGACGTCCCCCTGGGTGACCAGACCGTTGGTTCGGGTTCCGACCGACGGCCACGCGCCGCCCTGGTATCCTCCCAGGTCCAAGGCGCGCACGCTGGCTGGGGGTTGGCAGAGAAGCACCGGAACGACAGCGCGATCGCCATGCCGCGTGCCCTGGCGCGACGGGACCACGGCGTCGGGTGTCCGCAGGACAATCATGCACCGCGCGGATCGGTGGTGGGGTGGTGGGCCTCCGCTGGACGCACTTGGTCCGCCCGCAGACGATCGGGCTTGACGCCGTCTGACACGGTGACGAAATCCACCCGCTGCCCCACCTGTAAGGCGCCGAAGGCGTCGGCCTGGACGTTGCTGCGCTGGAAATAGAGATCGCTACTCTCCCCGTCCGCGGCGATGAAGCCAAAGCCCCGCGCGGCGTGGAGCGTTTTAATCGTGCCTTGGGCCATGACCTTCTCCCTTCCTTACAGCTCGGTCGAGCGAGTTGGGCACGAACTGGGACCTTGCCCATACCCGTAGCGCGGCGGTAGATGGTGAATCACCTGGCGGTATGGCGTTGTCGGTGAGTGGAATCGGTGGGCGGCGTTCGCACCGATCGGGACCCGCACCTGCTACCGCGACGCATGCACGGTGCGGAACCAGCGATCCTCAGCCTTCTGGTCACTATCCGTCGTGAGTCGTGGGATGATTCGCTGGGCCAACGCCGCCCGGTCCAGCAGTGGTTCCGCAGCAGGGGGGCGATAGCGGACCAGCCGCCGTCAGCTGCCGACGAGCGACAGTAACAGATTGCCACTGGTGGCGTCAAAGACCTGCCAGGCACGGCTCCCGGCGGCAGGCCGGGAACCAGCAGCCCCAACACGGAAGGCGCCCGTCCAGGTCACCAGACAGAACAACCGTTGCGCGGGTAATTGGCTGGCCCAGGTATACCAGCGCCGCAACGTGCCACCGCTCAGGAATTCCACTGACTCGACGCGCGCGCCGCCGACGGCCTGGGGATGCGGATGGCGGCGCGCATACTGCGCCACATCCTGGCTGGTAAACCGCGGCGTGAGAGCAGAGCCGTAGGGCAGGGAGGGCTGAATCGCGGGAACGCCCGCAGGCCCTGACATCGTGCCCCCTTCTGTGCTGTTAGTGGTCCACGACATCCAGCAAGAGATTACCGGTGAGGGCATCGAAGACCTGCCAGGCGTGGTTGCCAATGACTACCTTCGCCGTGCGCGCGGCCATCGTGAATTGGCCACGCCACGACACCAGGCACAACAAGCGCTGATCGTCGTAGGCGGTCGCCCAGTGGAAGCGGCGCTGGAGCACCCGACCGCTGAGAAACTCGACGCTCTCAACACTGGTGAGGCCCACGCTGCTCGGATGCGGATGGCGCTCGGTGTAGGCAGATACGTCTTGCGTGGTGCAGCGCGGCTTGGGGGTGATACTGGCCAGCAGCGAGGGCTGAATGGCCGGGATGCCAATGGCTTTTCGCATGGTCCTCCTCACCAGCGCTCGCTGGTCTAGCGATCAAGTCTACCAGAACGGCACCAGCTTGACGAATCGATGCCGCAGCGCTCAAGCCGGTCGGTGAAGGAGCGTCAACGCCAGCGCCCGCAGGGCTTATCGTGCATGTAGCGCTTGACTTTGGCCAGAACGGTCGCCGGATCAAGCCTGGGTGCGGTGACCAGCCATGCCGCCGCGACATGGCTGACACGCACCGTGGTGGGTGCACTGAGGTCGCGCAATTTGGCGCGACGCTCCCTGACTTCAGCCGGCGGGCAATCTTGGCGACGTTGCCCTGGCAGGCGACGAGCCAGCCGCCAGAAGTAGCGTGGCAAGGAGCCACTGCCTCGGCCGCGGCTGGGGCCGGCCATCCCGTTATCCTGGCACCGGCACGATCAGCGCCGATGGCCGCGCAGCATCGTGATAGATCGTCTGTGCAGCAGTCGCCAGGCGCGTTGCGCTCGCCAGGGGTTCCCCGGTGCCCAGGTTACGGTTGTAGCGCGGGTGGGCGCCGGACGAGACCTGCAGCCGCAGACAATGCCCGCGCGCAAAGCGGTGCGCCGTGGCCCCGAGGTCGATCTCCAGGCGCAGGCTGGCGCCCGGCCCGGCCGCGCCGCGCCCCGGCGCCAGCCGCACCAACCCATCACATACATTGCGCGAGCGCCCGTCGGGGAACACATCGCACAGGCGCCCGAAGAAGTCGGTGTGTGCCAGGCTAGAGTGGACAAAGAGCTCCAGCCGCACCGGTCCAATGACCTCCAGCGGTCGCACCAGCGGCGCGGTCGTGTAGCACAGTACATCGGCGCGGGCCTCCAGCGGCCGGTTGTCCCGCGGGCCGGCGTGGCGACCAAGCAGCGCGCCGCCGAGGGCGGGCGTTGGCGCGGCGGGATCGTAGCGGTAGCGATCGGGAGACGCATCCGCGCCCGGCCTCCCGGGCGCCAGAGCGGCGCCGGCCTGGAGGTAGTAGCGGGTGGTCCGTGCGGGGGGCGGCCAGCCGTCCGCCTCGCGCCATTCGTTGGCGCCCATCACGTAGTAGCGCACCGGCCGCAGCCGTATGCGACCATGTTCTCCCTTGAGGTGGGTATCGAACCAGGCCAGCCCCTCACGGAGGCTCGCCGCGAGCACGCCGACCTGGCTGTGATGCCAGGGACCGACGGTCAGATAAGGGGCGCGCCCCGCCGCCGTGAGCGTGGCGTAATCGGCGAGTAGCTCCCGGCACAGTAGGTCGTACCAGCCGGACACGAGGTGAATCGCCGCCGTTGTCTGCTCTAGGGCGTCGCGGTGGTCGGTGGCCCGCCAGTACGGGTCGTCCGCCTCGGGATGGGCTAGCCACTCGCGATAGTAGGCGACTGGCGCGCCGACGACGCGCGTGTCGGCCGTGAGCAGCGGGAGCTGCCCCGCGGCGGCGGCGACCAGGCGATCCTGCGCCCGTGGGCTGGCGACGGCGCGGCGCCGCTGTGGGTCCGCCAGCACCTCGACGCGCACGAGCCAGCGCAACGCGGTGTCCAGGGCCAAGACGCCATCAGGGTAGACGACCGGGTAGAGCCGGGGCGTGGCGACGCTCGGCACGAGCGCCTTCAGATACGGCGGGGCATCGGCGGCCACCGCCCACTGCACATAGCCGAGCCAGCTTGGCCCCCACATGCCCAGGGCGCCGTTGAACCAGGGTTGGCGGGCGACCCACGCCAGGGTGGCCCGCCCGTCCGTCGCCGCGTCCACGCAGGGCGCGAAGGTGCCACCCGAGTCGAAGCGACCGCGGGTCGTCTGCACCACCACGTGGTAGCCGTGCTCGGCGAAGCGCCGTGCCCGGAAGGTGGCGGGCAGCCCGAGCGGGAAGCCAGCGTCCCGCCCGCGTCCGTAGCCCGTGCGCAGCAGAATCGTCGGGCAGGGCACCGGCGCCCGAGGGGCGTAGTGGTCGGCCAGCAGCACCACGCCGTCGGGCATGGGCACGCGCAGGTTCCGCTCGACGGCGACGCGGTACCGCGGAGGCGGTAGCCCCAGCCCGCGCGCGAGAACCCAGCGGCCGAGGCGGGTCAGGCCGAACGCCGCCAGTATCAGTCCCAGCCCACGCCTGGCGAGGCGTCGCGCCATCCCATCCCTCCTGGTGTCGGCGCCCGCCACATTCGTATGGTGGCGCTCGCATTGTGCTGTCGCTGGCGGCGCCCTGGCCGCGGTACCGGTGGAGACGGCGGCTCAGCCCCTGATAGCAGTCAGTAACCGCGCTGGCTCGTTCGGTCTGTCCAGCATCCGTGCGGGCCGTCTTTGGCTGGCAGACGAGGTTCGCGCTCTGGCCGTGCCCAGCAACCAGCGCACCTACCGGAAGACGGCGCGGATCCTGGGTTGCC
>DASUBC010000222.1:0-4665 GCA_035763465.1 Thermomicrobiales bacterium | reverse complement strand
CTGGAGGGCGAGCGGGTCAATCTGGTCGCGACGAAGAAGAGCGGCAAGCCGCCGCTCAGCATCTACGCGCACATGGATACCGTGCCGATCGAGGAGGGCTGGGACTACGACCCCTTCGGCGGCGAACTGCACGAGGGCCGCGTCTATGGACGCGGCGTGGCCGACATGAAGGGCACGGTCGCCTCGCTGCTGACGGCGGCTGAGGTCATGCACGACCTGGGCCTGGAGCCGGTCTGGGATTTGACCGCCTGCCTCTGCACCGACGAGGAGATCGGCGTCTACCCCGGCATCTGGCATCTCTGCAAAGAGGGCTATGTGCAGGCGCCGATGCTCTGTCTGGAGGGCAGTCAGGACCCCGTCCTGCGCCTCGGCTCGAATGGCGCGGTGGACGTGACGATTACCGTCAAGGGCCGCTCCTGCCACTCCGGCGCGAACTATCTCGGCGTCAACGCCATCGAGGAGATGGTCCCGATCATGGTCGAATTGCTGGCGCTGAAGCAGGAGGTCGAGGCGCGGCGGTCGGCGCTGCCGCTCGCGCCCGCGCCCGGCGCGCCCGACCACCTGCGCCCGATGTTCAACCTCGACATTATTCACGCCGGCGTGAAGTCGAATATTGTGCCGGCCACTTGCACGCTCATCGTCAACCGCCGCTTCATCCCTGAAGAACGTTATGAGGACGTAGAGCAAGAAATTCGCGCGGCGGTAGAGCGCGGCCGGGCCAAGAGCAAGGCGCTCGGCGTCGAGGTCTCCTTTATGAAGGCGTACCCGGCCTATCGCCAGAGCGCCGACCACCCGCTGGCCCAGAAACTGGTTCACATCTTGACGCGCATTCACGGCTACAGCGACGCCGACTTCGTCCGCACCGGCTCCGGCGGCTCGACCGACATGGCGAATGTGTCGGAAACCCTGGGCACCGACCAAATCGCGACCGTCGGCCTCGGCCGGATGCGCGAGAGCAAGGCGCACGGCGCGAACGAAAGCGTGCGCCTCAGCGACGCGAAGGCCCACGTCAAAGAACTGCTCTATCTTTTCTGCGCGCCGGAGATTGCGCCGGTGTGAGGAACGGTTGGCCCTCACCCCCGGCCCCTCTCCCGTCTCACGGGAGTGGGGGCCGCCCGCAGGCGGCGGGGGTGAGGGCTATCAACCGCCTGATTAGGATGACCGATGCAACTAACCCTTCTCGGCACTGGCGCGCCGTTATCGCCGCGCCGCGCCACCCTCGGCCTGCTGGTGACAGCGCCTGGCTGCGCGCCGCTGCTGATTGATACGTGTGGCGGCTTCGAAATCGCGCGGCAACTGGCGCTGGTAGGGCACCCGCTGGCGGACGTGAGGAATATTATCATCACGCACAGCCATCTCGACCACGCGGGCGGCATTCCCGCGCTGCTACTGGCGAACCAGCCGCTTGATATCTACGCGACCGCCGGCACGCTGGCGAGCGTGCGCGGCGCGTTCCACGCTGGGCATCCGGAATGGCCTATTCATCCCGAAGTCCGCTATCACCCGGCCGAGCCGACGGCCCGGTTCGATCTCGGCGGCTTCCAAATCGAACTCTTTCCCGTCGTTCACCGGGTCGAGACGACCGGCGTACGTGTAACGCACGGTAGTCGTACGCTGGTCTACAGCGCCGACAGCATCCCCTGCGACACGCTGGTGGCCGGCGCGCGGGACGCCGACCTCTTTGTCTGCGACGCCTTCTACGCGTCCGCCGATCGCGACGATGACGGCGTCAGGGCGCGCGAGTTGATGCACCCCACGGCGTGCGAGGCGGCACAGATGGCCGCGCAAGCGGGTGTCGGCGCGCTGGCGCTCGTCCACTCGGCGCGCTATGCCAGCGCCGAAAATATTCGCGCCGACGCGAGCGCAATTTTCACCGCCCCCTTGTCCGTGCCGGACGATGGGCAGCGCTATTCTTTGTGACACGTAGCCATTGTTAGAGCGAAGGAGCGGAAATGGCAGTCGAACTCGGCTGGGTCTTGCAACCGACGACGCGCACCCCGGAGAACACCGTCGCGCTCGACGCGCACAACCGGCGGCAACTGGCGGCGTTGCGCCCGCCCTTCACCACGTTCTGGGTCGAAGACCACTTTCAGTGGGAAGAACTGCCGACGCTGGAAGCCTGGTCTGGTCTGAGTTACACGCTCGGTGAGTTCCCGCATCTCAAGGGTGGCAATCTGACGCTGGGCCAGTCCTACCGCAATCCCGCTCTGCTGGCGAAGATGGCCGCATCGCTGCAAAACCTCAGCGACGGCCGGGTGATTCTCGGCATCGGCGCCGGCTGGAAGGAAGACGAGTACCGCGCCTACGGCTTCGACTACCCCAGCGCCGGCACGCGCATTGCAGAGCTGCGCGAGGCGGTCGAAATCATCAAACTGCTGTGGCGCGAGTCGCCCGCGACCTACACCGGCAAGTACTATCGCATCGAGCAGGCGTATTGCGAGCCGCGCCCGCAACCCGCGCCGCCCATCCTCATCGGCGGCGGCGGCGAGCGCAAGACCCTACGCGTAGTAGCGGAACTGGCCGACTGGTGGAACGGCAACTTCAGCCCGCTCGACACCTTCAAGGCGAAAGTCGCCATTCTGCATCAGCACTGCGCCGCCGTCGGCCGGGACCCCGGCGCCATCACCCTCAGTTACTACGGCCACGTCGCCGTCAACCGCGACCCGGCGAAAGTCGAGCGCATTGACACCCTGCGCCCCCACATCTACCGCATCGCCGGCACACCAGACGAAGTCGCGGCCGAACTGAACGCCTTCATTGACTTCGGCGTCAAGCACTTCATGCTCAAGTTCTCCGACTTCCCCAGCCTCGACAGCTACGAACTCTTCATGGAAGAAGTCGTGCCGCAGTTGCGAGGGACCAGTGATGAGCGATGAGTGATAAGCGGCGGCGGGCCGGCGGGATGCTGCTATGGCGGGCACGGTAGTGTTGATATGTTCCCTGGCGGTTGAAACCGCGCGACCCGCACGCGGATACCCCGGGCGGTTACGCCGCCACAACGTCCGCCTACGCGAGGCCGGGGCTGGTCAACCACTGTGCCAGCAGCCAGCCCCGGCATCGCAATGAACCTAGTCCCGACAGGGACTTCGTGGCCGCAGCCTCTAGCCCCGGATTTCAATCCGGGGTGGCCCTCATCAGCACCGCGCCCGCAGCCGAGCACCGCGCCGACCTGCGCCACGCTTCACTCGTCACTCGTCACTCGTCACTTGTCACTCGCTCCTTACCGCAGCACCCAGTAGGCGGGCGGCGCGTCGGGCCATTCGGGCAGGCCCAGGCCGTGCGGGTTGTAGACGGTCCGCCCGGCGCGCAGCGTCAGGACAGCGCGCAGGCGCTCGCGGCCGGTGAGATTGGCTGGGCCGCAGTCAGGGAAGGCGAACGCGCCCCGGTCGAGCGCGAAGACCGCCACGTCGGCGCAGGCGCCCGCGCTCAGGTGGCCGAGTTCGGGGTGGCCGATCTCCCGCGCCGGCGCGGTGGTGGACATCGCGATGACGTCGCGCAGCGGCACGCCCATCGCCAGCACCTTGTTCATCGTCGTCACCATGTCGAAGACCGGGCCGTTGACATTGCCGGTGTGCAGGTCGGTGCTGATGGAATCAGGCCAGAAACCCTGCTGGATGGCGGGCTGCGCGAGGCGATACCAGAAACTCGCCGCACCGTGTCCCAGGTCGAAGATAATGCCGCGCTCGCGCGCCCGGAACATGAAGTCGTTGACCTTGCCGGCATCGTCCAGAATCGGGAACTGCTGCGCGAAGACGTGCGTGTGGATGTCGCCGGGGCGCATCTTCTCCAATATCAGCGTCGGGTAGGGGCGTTCCGGCAGCCAAGGGAAGAAGTCCACCATCACCGGCTTCCGGCAGAGGTCGCCCGCCTCGACCGCGCGCTCGACCGCCGTCCAGGGCAGATGCTCTGCGTCGAAGGGGCGGCGCGCCCAGTAGTGCGCCGTCTTGATGCCGACGACGATGTCGCCGTACTCGCGCGCGACCGCCGCCGCCAGTTCGGGGCGCATCTCGCGCGCGTCATGCTCAAAATCACCACCCAGCCCGCCAGACGCCATTCCCTGCCCGACGATGTTGACGAAAGCCAGCACGCGAATCTTCGCCGTGTCAATCACCTTCGTCTTGAAGACCTCGAAATCCTTCCAGCCCGACGTGCCCGCATCCACTACGGTCGTCACGCCTGCCGAAAAGGTGTTCACATGCGGGTCGAGCGACAGGCGCGACCGCTGGTGCCAGTGAAAGACGTGCGCGTGCATGTCAATGATGCCCGGCGTGACGTAGCGCCCGCTCACATCGAGCACCCGCGCCGCGCCCTCCGTCGAGAGGTTCGGCCCGACGGCCACAATCCGGCCGTCCGCAATCGCCACGTCGGCCGGACCGTCCAGGTCGTTCAGCGGGTCAATGACGTGCCCGCCGCGCAAAATCAGGTCAGGGTGTGTCGCCGTCACCGGGTCTTCTCCTTCGCTCCACTGCCGTGCCGTTGTGCCGGCGGCATTATCGCCGGGTGAGGGCGGGTTGTCGCGGGGCTGGGGCGCCGCCCGTTTGCTAGAATGGCGCAGGCTGCGTACTGAGCAATGAAAGGAGGGGCGATGGCTGTTACCGCGCGCATCGCGACCGTCGAGGCATTCGTCGTCGTGGGCGATAAGGATTATGTCGGCGGCGCGGGACT
>DASUBC010000221.1:0-6034 GCA_035763465.1 Thermomicrobiales bacterium | reverse complement strand
CTAGAGTGGACGACAGGAATCGTGCTGGCTGCCGTCGCATGGATGGCAAGGCGATGGCATACTCCGCGCCACGGGTGCAGGGGAAGCGGCTGGTCATTCCCGGCCGCGCTGGCCCCATCATCATCGTCGGTACACCAGCCTGGTTTGCCTGGCTGGAACAGGCGACCACGTTTGCCTTCGGTGAGAGGGCCATCCTCACCGCCTGCAAAGAACAGGACGGCCACGGCGGCTGGCATTGGCGCGCCTATCGTGACCGTGCGGGTGGCCAGCGCGGTGTCTATCTCGGCAAGGCAGCGGAGATTACCTTCGACCACCTGAACGCGGTCGCCGCCCAGCTCCTTCACGACACGACAGCAGGACAGCGGTCATCCGGAGAACAGCACCCGGCGGCGCCACCTTCCGCGAGTCTTCGCGTCGAACTGCTCGGCGGGTTCCACGTCTACGCTGGGGACCAGCCCGTCCCCGACAACGCCTGGCGACTCCACAAGGCTAAAAGCCTCGTCAAACTCCTTGCACTCGCCCCCGGCTACGCGCTTCACCGCGAGCAGGCGCAAGAGCTCCTCTGGCCGGACCTCGACCCAGCCGCCGCTGCCAACAACCTGCGCCAGGCGCTCTACGCCGCTCGGCACGCCCTCGGCGGAGACCAGGCGGCCGACTCGTCCGCGCTGCAAACGCGCGACGAACGGATCCATCTTGCCCCGACCGGCGGCCTATGGGTTGATGTCGCGGCCTTCACGACAGCGGCAGCGGATGCGCGCGAAGGACAAGACCCGGCGGCCTATCAGACGGCGGTTGCGCTTTACACCGGCGACCTGTTGCCAGAAGACCGTTACGAGGACTGGGCGGCAGGGCGACGCGAGGCGCTGTGCCAATCGTACCTGGCATTGCTGAACACATTGGCCGGGCTACTTGAAGATCGCGGTGACTATCCGGCAGCTGCGGCGACGTTCGAGCAGGTGCTGGCACACGAGCCAGCCGACGAGGAGGCCCACACCAGGCTGATGCGCGTCTACGCGCTATCCGGACAGCGCACCCGCGCACTACGGCAATACACACTGCTGCGCGATGCTCTCCGGCACGAGCTCGACGCCGCGCCCGATGCGGCGAGCCAGCGGCTTTATCACGCTATCCTGACCCGGCGGTTTCCTGCTACCAGTGCCACCACACTGCCCACGGCTGACCCAGCCTCGCGGGCGCTTACGGCCGCGCGGCATAATCTGCCCACGCCGCTGACCAGTTTCGTCGGACGCGGTCGAGAGCGAGCCGCGCTGGCGCGGCGGCTGCTACCCTCTCTCGGTGATGCGGTCACCGGCCCACGCCTGATCACCCTCACCGGGGCCGGCGGCGTCGGCAAGTCTCGCCTCGCGCTGGCGGTCGCGAACACGCTGGCTGCGCGCTACCCGGACGGCGTCTGGCTGGTGGAATTGGCGACCTTGACCGACCCCGCCCTGGTGCCGGCAGCAGTGGCGGCGGCGCTGGGTGTGAACACCCCAGGCCGACCACTGGCTGACACGCTGCTCGAACACGCGCGGTCAAAGACGCTTCTCCTGGTGCTGGACAACTGCGAACACCTGGCCGGCGCCTGTGCCCGACTCGCCGGCGCACTGCTCGCTGCCTGCCCCCACATGCGCCTCCTGGCGACGAGCCGCCTGGCCTTGCGTGTACCCGGCGAAGCGATCTGGCGTGTGTCGCCACTGGAGGCGCCTGACCCGACGCAGGCGCCGACGTTGGCGGTACTGCGCGATGTCCCAGCGGTGCGACTCTTCGTGGAGCGCGCCCGTTTCGTCCAGCCCGACTTCGCACTAAGCGCGGCGAATGCGGCAGCGGTGACTGAGATCTGCCGGCGGCTAGATGGGTTGCCGCTCGCCATCGAGCTGGCGGCGGCGCGGCTGGCGGTGCTCTCACCCATGCAGCTGGCGGCGCGGCTGGATAGTGCGCTGGGGCTTCTTGGCGACCGCGACCAGGCGACACCCGCGCACCAGCGAACATTGCGAGCGACACTGGATTGGAGCTACGCGCTCCTGGGGGAGCGCGAGCAGCGGCTGCTGCGCCGGCTGGCCGCCTTCGTGGGCGGCTGGACACTGGAAGCGGCGGAGGCAGTCGCGGCAAGCGCGGAGGCCGATGGGCTACCACCGCGCGACGTGCTGCCTTTGCTGGCGCGGCTGGTAGATCACTCGCTGGTGGGCGTAGAGGCACGCGGCGATGCGGCTCGGTATCAGCTGTTGGAAACGGTGCGCCAGTACGCCGCCGAGCAGCTGGCGGCCAGTGGCGAGATCGCGCTGGTCGAGCAGCGCCATGCTACCTACTATCTGGCGCTGGCCGAGGCAGCCGAGCCACAATTGACCGGCGCGGCGCAGGTCGGCTGGTTCGATCGCCTGGAACGGGAGCACGCGAACCTGCTGACGGCACTGGACAATCTTCGCGCCGCCGGCGCGACGGAGAGCTGGGCGCGGCTCGGCGTGGCGCTGTGGCGCTTCTGGGAGACACGCGGCCATCTCGGCGAAGGGCTACGGCGGCTCGAAACCATTATGGCGGCACAGGACGTGCCGGCCGTATTGCGCGGAAAAGCGAGCAGCCGCGCGGCCAGCCTGCTGCGTGCTCGCGGCGACCTGGCGAGGTCAGACACGCTGTACCGGCAAACGCTGGCGCTCTGGCAAGACCTCGGCGAGGCACGCGGAGCCGCAGTCGCGCTCGCGAACCTGGGGATCAATGCCGAGTACCGTAGTGACGTGACGGCCGCTGCCGCCTTCCACCAGGAGAGCTTGGCGCGATTCACCGCGCTCGATGACCAGCGGGGGATCGCCGCGGAACTGAACAATCTGGCGAACATTCGCGCGGACGCGGGCGGTCTGGCGGAAGCGACCGTGCTCTACGAGCGGGCCATCACGCTCGCGCACACGCTCGGCCAGCCGCCCGACGCGTACGCAATCGGGAATCTCGGCAACATCGCTTACCGGCGCGGCGACTACGGTCGCGCGGTTACGCGGCTGGAGGAAGCTGTCGCGCTCTTGCGCCAGCGCGACGACCGGCCGATGCTCGGCCATTACCTGCGCTACCTCGGCTTTGCCTGGCGCCAGTATGGCGACCCGGTACGCGCGGTTGCGGCTTTCCAGGAAGCACTGGACATTGATCGCGCGCTCGACGCTCACTCCCACTGGACCGCCGATGTGCTCGAAGGACTGGCGAGCCTCCTTATAGCGGCGGGTCATTCCGAAGACGGCGCCAGGCTGTTCGGAGCGGCGGACACGGTGCGTGAGGCCACTACGGTTCCGCGCCGTGTCTTCTATGCGAACCTCTATACGCACGATGTCGCCATGGCACGAGCCGCGCTGGGCGAGACCGCGTTTGCGACCGCCTGGGCAGCAGGCCGGGCGCTCTCCTGGTCCGAAGCAATCGCGGCGGCGGCGATTCGGGTAGAGGCGGTCACCCTGCCGGCGGCCACACCGCCCGCTCTCAGCCCACGCGAGCAGCAGGTAGCCGCGCTGATCGCGAGCGGCCTCACGAACGCCCAGATCGCTGCCACCCTCGGCCTCTCTCAGCGTACTGCTGATAGCCATGTCCACCACATCCTCCACAAGCTCGGCGCGACCTCACGCGCGACGATTGCCGCCTGGGCCGCAAACCACAATCCGGTCGAGGCGCCACACGACCAGCCGCTCCCCGGCATGTCTCGGCATACCTAGCCTCGCGCAACGCTCCAGCTAACACCGTGCTAACAGTCACCAGCGATGCTGCTGGCGCCGGGCGGTGCTGGCCGCACGGCAGCGACCAAGGAGTGGGAGACAGACGGGTGGCAAAACGATACGCCTCCTTTGTACTTCGCTGGTGGCGTCTTGGCGATGGCGGGGAGCGCATCGAGGTCGAGCAGATCGCGACTGGAGACCACATCGTCGCGCCCACAATCGCGCAGGCTGTCGCCTGGATGACAGCGCGCATTGGCGCGGCGCGGGCGACGGGAGAGACGGCCCCCGGCGAAGCCAGGAAAGGAGGTGAGAAGCCATGACCTGAACAGAGATGACCATCGTCACTGGGCATACGCGGCGATAACGCAAGGAGGGTACATTCATGGCGTCAAGTCATTCGTCACAAGCCGTCCCGGGCATAACGGTGCGCTGGGGTCTCCGGCTGATCCCACTCGCCGGAATCGCGATCGCGGTGCTCACCCTGCCCTGGCTAATGGGTTCATCGGGGACACCCGACCCGGCGGGTGCAGCCAGGGAAATGGCAAGCGTGCTAGGGATCGTCGTCTTCGGCTGGTTGTATTTTGCCGCGCTCATCGCGCTCATCCTCGGTCTCCAGGCGCTCTACGGCGCCCTGGCCGCCGATCGTAGGGCGCTGGGTGGACTGGCGCTGGGCGTCGCCAGCGTAGCCGTCCTGCTGACGGCGCTCGGGGCCGCATCTCTGGGCGGCGCTGTCGTAGCCGACTCCTATCTGCGGGGCAACACCGGCGCGCTCGACGCACTGAAACACCTATCGGGTGGCAGCTTCGGCACGCCCCTGCTGACAGCCTTCCTGGTGGCCGTAATCCTCGCGACGGCCAGTGCCAGTCTCACCGGTATCGCGCTCTGGCGCACGGCAACACCGCGCTGGGCAACGATCAGTTTCGGAGCCGGCTTCGTGCTGGTCGTGCTGAGTTTTCCGATTGCTACCTCGATCGGCGGCCTGCTGCTCGCCGTGAGCGGCGCGCTGATCGCCCGCGCGCTCGGGCGAGAGACCCGCACGGACGAGCCGGTATCTACCGCCTTGCAACCGGCGTGATTTGATTCCAGCCTACCCGGTTCGCATCTGCATCTAGACCACCGGTATTCAGCAACGTGATAAGGAGCACTCCGATGCGTTATTCACGGCGACACATTCTTAAGGCCATTCCGGCGGCGCTCGCCCTCGCGCTTGGCCCGGCCCTCGCGTCCAGCTCACGCGCCGCCTATGGACCGACTGCGCTCTACCAGGTAGCGTTCTCGTTCAACTGCAACAACCCGAGCGCTTGTGGCCCGAACCTGGGCGGCTTCTGGGGCTGGGCGGCGGTCAATAGCGACGGCACCGCTGACGCCCAGCTCACCGAGTGCAGCCATTTCCAGGGGAGCGGCCCGGCGGCAGGCGCGCTGCACTTCGCGCAGCATGTCGCGGGCACGCCCCAGCAACCAGGCTGGTACATCGCCCCCTCGCCGCTGCTCGGCGGCTTACCAGGCTTCTGGATCCGCAATGAGACCGACACGTTCACCGGACACACCGGCGGGCCGCCGCAAACGATCACGATTGAGTCGGAGAACGCTGACCTGGGAATCCCCGCGCTTCCCGGCCACTACAAGGCGCAGACGCTGATCGGGATGATCGCGCCGCCTGGCACGAACTTCGAGATCCAGGTCACACGTATCCCCGGCCACTGAACAGGGGCGCGCACCATGTCCCCAGTCATGAGAGGAGAGAGCTGATGCGTCGCTTCGTTCTCGTCCATGCCCAGCGCCCGCTGATCCTGGCCCTGGTCGCCGCGCTGGCCTTCGCCAGCGGCGCAGCCATCGTCGCGCACGCGGACACCACACAGGTGATCTATGCCTGCGTCAATAACAGCAGTGGCACGATCCATGTCGTCGCCGCAACCGATACCTGTGGGAGCGGTGAGCTGAAGTTACAGTGGAACCAGGTCGGCCCGATGGGACCAGCTGGCCCGCCAGGGCCGCAGGGCATTGCCGGCCCGCAGGGCGCTACTGGCGCCGCTGGTCCGCCAGGGCCGGCTGGTCCGCAGGGGCCAGCGGGACCGAGCAACGTCGTCGCCTGCCCCGGTTGCACCTTCACACAGGCCGACGTCAACAGCAAAGACCTGCGCGGGGCCATCCTGCCGCTGGCTCATCTGACATTCCTTGACCTATCCAATGCTAACCTGACCGGCGCCAATCTGGCGCAGGCAGACTTCTCGCTGAACTACATGGTCAATGCCAACTTGACCGGCGCCACCCTGATCAACGCCTACATGTATCGCGACAACTTGAGCGGCGCCTTGCTGACCGGCATCAATCTGACCGGTGTCAACCTGACC
>DASUBC010000220.1:0-7449 GCA_035763465.1 Thermomicrobiales bacterium | reverse complement strand
TTCTCCGTGCAGGCGGTCGGCACCGTCTTCAACGCCGGGGTACGGCTCGCCTACTACAGCGCCAAAGGCGCCCCCCGCCGCGGCGTTTACGAAGCGGGCCGCCTCTTCCGCCCCGATTTCTACGAGAACGACTACTCGCTGGCGCAATATCGCGAGTTCATGCGCGCCGCTGGCCTGCGCGGCATTGTGATTCGGGGCAACCGGCTCGCGCCGGTATTAACGCTGCCCGGCGCGGTCGAGCGTCCCTATGTCGCCGCCCTGGAACGGGGCAAAGACCTCTGGCGCCGCTTCGACGAAGCCGGCACATCTTTCACCAACTGGTGGGGCGCGGGCTGGTGGGCCTGGGGCATCAAGTTGCCGCCAGTCAATTCGTAACCTCCCCCGTTGGCTGTCCAACGCACACGCGAGCCAATCCGCTGCCCGATTCCGCCCGGCGCTTTTCGCCTTCCTAATCTATAATTTCGCCTCCGCCCACGACTTGACGACTTGTCAGGAGTGGACGTACACGCTATTATGTACGTACACTGACCTGGGGGAGCAGTCAGTGGCGAGAGAGAACCGCACAACAGACATGGGTGGAAGGCGGCATGAACGCGGAACAACTGCGGATTCTGGGGGTGATTGCCGGCCTGGAACGGTCGGGCAGCGGCGCCGAGGTTGACGAGTTCAATGTCGCACGCGCCTGCGAGCTCTTTCCGGCGGCGCTGCCGCGCCACGCCTACGTGAACAATCCCGCGCGCGGCCAGCTGCTCCGCACGCTGACGGCGCTCGAAACCGAGCGGGCGATCTACATTACGAAGCGCGGGCTGTGGGCGATGCACCTGACCGCGCACGGCCGGTCGTTGCTGGCCGCGCCACGGGCCGACCTGCTCAAACCAAAACTGACGCCCAAAGCGGCTGCCGCGCTGCAACTGCCGGCGTGGGAGTCACCTCGGCCCGAGACGGTCGCGCTCTTCCCACGGCACGATCGGTTCTACAGCACGGTCGCGCTGGTGATCGCGGCGCTGGGTGCGGTGATCATCTTCGCGTTTGGGCAGGCGGGCCTGAGTCCCTTCGCGCGCCAGAGCGCCGCCGCGCCAGGGCCAACCGCCGTCGCCAGCCCGACCCAGGTGAGCCTGCCGGTCTTGCCGACTTCGACGCCAGTCGCCGCAGCGCAGCCCGGCGCGACGGTTACGCCTCCGTCCGGCCGGGCGCTGGTCGTCGCCAATACCGGCGGGGACGGCGTCAATCTCCGTTCGCAGCCTTTGCTTGGTGACCCGATCGGCGTGCTGCCGGAAGGCGCCGCGCTAACCGAAATCGGCCAATCGGTCTCGACCACCGGCACTACCTGGCTGCACATTCGCACGGCCGACGGCCAGGAGGGCTATATTCAGGCGCAATTTGCCGCGCCTGCGCACTGACGCCATCGAGTAGCCGTCGCACAAGACAAGCAAAAACGGGTCGCATCAGCGACCCGTTTTCCTGTGCGGTGGAGGTGAGGGGATTCGAACCCCTGACCTCTACAGTGCGATTGTAGCGCTCTCCCAGCTGAGCTACACCCCCGCGCAGACGCAGGTCTATGCGGACCAACGCCAGGGAAGTATACGTGGCTCACCGGGGCCTGTCAATAAATAGTTCAGTGTCGTCAGGGCGTGAGACCCGAGTTACCTGGACCGGCGCTGCTCCGGCAGGCAGACACCGTGCTGGACTAGACTTTCTCACGACTTACACCCTCACTACTCACGACTGGCACGCGACTCATGAGCCACACCGGCGCGTGGTACAGCGCCGGCCAGGCGATGGCCGCGAAGAGCGCGCCGAAGACGAAGATCGCCGAGGCGACGCTCCAATCGTGAATCGGCAGATGGTAGCCATCGCGCAAACCATATTGTCCCAAATAGGAGAGCGCGGCGGCGCAGCTGAAGGCAATGACGTGGCGCGGCGCGTTTCTGGCGCCGCGCAGCGCCGCCAGCGCCGTCACCCACAACGCATACCAGGGCATGAAAAACGGCCACAACATCAAGGTCAGTAACATCATTGTGTAACAGGCGCGCAGAAAGCGTGTGGCGCCTTGCCATGCCTCGCGCAGCAACCACAGATAGGCGCACAGGCAGAGTAGCGCTTTGACCAGGTTGATATTTCGCAATTCGGTCGAAGTGTCGCGCTCATGCAACAGGCGCCGGACAATGGCCGTCAAACTCCCATAAGTATAGTGGGATTCACCAACAAGCCCGATCGTGCGTGGGCCAACCCAGAACGGCGCGTAGAGCACGATCGGGATGAGCACCGTCACCAGGCCGGCGGGGACGAGCGCGCGGAGCCGAGTAGGCCAGGTGGGATAGTGGCGGATTGCGTACACCGCTGCCAGTGGGAGCAGTACCAGCGCGGCGAACTTGATCATCGCCGCCAGCGCCAGCACCGGCAGCGCCCACGCGGGCCGGCGGTAGACCACGCAGACCAGCGCCAACAGGATCAGGACGACCATCACGCCGCCATTATGCCCATGTCCGGCGCTCTCGACCAGCACGAGTGGATTCCAGGCCCACAGCAGCGTCCCGGCCAGCATCCGTTCTGGCCGCAACCGGCGCAACAGCACGGCAATCAGCGCGGCGCTAGCCAGGAAAGCCACCACTTCAACGCCTTTGAAGGCCAGCACGTTCGCCAGCAGGCTATCGCCCGCCAGCTTGCTGACGCCGCCACTCAAGAGCGCCCAGAGTGGGCCATAGGGCATCGTCAGGTCTTTCCAGCCGGCATACGGCAGGAAGGGGTCGGAAGCGAAATGCATGGGCGGGAACAAGAACGGATTCTGCCCATAGTGGGCGATGATCCGGCCGCCGAAGATCGAGTAAAAGATGTCGTCCGATAGCAACGGATACGCTGGTAGCAAGAGCGCGCTGCCGAGCGCGGCGACGCCGAAGACAACGGCGAGCCGTCCCGGCGTTGGTCGCAGCCGCCGGGCCGCGCGCCAGGCGGCGATATACCCAACAAACGCCACCACCACACCAAGCGCAAAGCCGCTGGAGACCACCGTCCAGTGACCCAGCCGCCCCAGGTGCATATGGGGCTTTGGCAGGTATGTTGGTAGATACGCGACAACCAGATACGCCGCCAGCACCAGCAGCAGGCAGGTTCCTCCGCACGCGAGTTGCCACAGGGCCAGCGTCTCGCGGTGATTCCGCGCCGGCCGCCCTGGTTTGGTGGCCTGCCATGCGGCAAGGGCAAACAACACCATGCGTAACTCCTCGATGCAGGTAGAACGACGCATAGCAGCACCTGGCAGATCAGCAAGATCGCGACCAACCGGGCTATGTTCGGGCTGGCTAACTATACCACGAGTCGGGCAGTAAGGCAGACGGGCAGGCGGGCAGTGGGGTTGGGTCAGCACTGTGCCTGGCTGCGGGCGCAGTGCCGCTGAGGTGGCCCCGGATTGAAATCCGAGGCTAAATGGCACACTGCGGTGTGCCACGAAGTCCGCCTACGCGGACTAGGTTTAGGCCGAGGCCGGGGCGGGCTGCTGGCACACCAGTTGACCACCCCAGCCCCGGAGAGACTTCGTGGCCGCCGCCCTTCGCGCCGAATGCATTCGGCGCAACCCATCAGCAGCACCATGCCAGCCGCCAAGCACTGTACTGAGGAGCACCGACTGCCCGCCTGCCCGCCTGCCCGACTCCGTGGGTGCCGCCACTGGACAGCCCTTGCTATACTCGTGAGTGCTGGCTTGACCAGCGTTACTGGGCCGGTCGCCACTGATCCGGCTTTTTCGTGTTGCCCGTCACGCGGCGCAAGGAGTGCGGACGAATGTTGTTGACGGCTCTACTAGACAATATCGCGGGCGATCTGGCCGTGCGCGAGCTGGTGCAGGCGCTCGGTACCGCCGAGCCTGGCGCCGCCTTCGCGCTTGATGGTGTGCCGCCCGCCGCTCGCGCGGTCATGCTGGCGACGCTGGCGCGCGAACACGACCGGCCGCTGCTGATCGTCACCTCGCGCCAGGAAACGGCGCTCCGGCTGCACGACAGCCTCGCCTGCTACCTCGATCCGCGCGAAGAACTGTTTCTGTGGCCCGCGCACGACGCGCTGCCGTATGAGCAATTGCCGGGCGACCCGGTCGCCTCTGCTGCCCGGCTCGGCCTGCTCGATCGCCTGCTCCAGGCGCGCGAGGGGGAGCTGACCGGCGGTTTCGTGCTGATCGCCAGCGCGCGCGGCCTGCAAGGGCAACTGATGGCGCCCGCCGCGCTGACCGGCTGGCGCGAGGTCTTGCGCCCGGGGCAACAACTGGACCTCGGTGGGCTGCTGGCGCGCTGGGTGGACGCGGGTTACGAGCCGGTGTCGGAGGTCGCGGAGCCGGGGCAATTCAGCCGGCGCGGCGGCCTGATTGATGTCTATCCCACCGGCTTCGATCAGCCGGTGCGGATCGAGCTCTTTGGCGACGAGGTTGACTCGTTGCGTCCCTTCGACGTGCGCTCCCAGCGTTCTACCGGCCGGCTCCAGCAGGTGACAATTCTGCCGGCAAGCGAACTGCCGCTGTGGGAGCGCGACGCCGCGCTGGAGCAACTGGAACAGATTGACACGTCCAGGCTGCGCCCCGAAGTGGCGGACGAGTGGGCGCGCAGCCTGCGCCGCCTCGGTGCGGGCGAAGCGCCGTTCGCGCCGGAACTGCTCGCGCCCTACTTCACGCCTGCCCCGGCGAGTCTGCTCGACTACCTCCCCGCCGACGCGCTCGTCGTCTTCGACGAACCGGGCGCGGTGCAACTGGCCGCGCGGCAGGTCGAGGCTCAGGCGGAAGAGCTCCGGGTTGGCTTCGAGGCGGGCGGCGAACTGCCACCCGGCCTGCGCCGTCCTTACCACACCTGGGACGCGATCGTGGCCGGGGTCGCCGGCGCCGTCCAGGTCACGCTCGGGCAACCAGACGTGAACGCGCCTGCTTCGCGCGCTACCTTCACCGTCAACGGCTTGCGCGAGCCTACGGCGTACGGCAGCCGGGTCACGCGCCTCGCGAACGACCTGCGGACCTTCGGGCGGGCCGGCGTGCGCGTGGTCATTGTGACCGAACAGGGCGAGCGCCTGCGCGAACTGCTCGCCGAGCGCGAGGTGCATCCGCAGATCGCCGCCGACCGCTTGCCCGCGCCGCTGCCGCTGTTGACGATGATTGACGGCGATCTGAGCAATGGCTGGGTCTACGATCCCGACACGGCGGTCACCGCGCCCGGACTTGCTGGCGGTGAAGATGGCGCGACACAGCATCAGTTGCACGAAGGCACGCTGGTCGTCCTGACCGACCACGACATCTTCGGCACGACCCGCGTCATCCGGCGCGCCTCCCGCCGGACGGCCGCGCAGCACCAGGCGTTCGTGCGCGCCCTGACGCCGGGTCAGTATGTCGTCCACCTGGAGCACGGCATCGCGCGCTATACGGGGATGATCACCCGCACGGTCGGCGAGCCGCCGCCCGAGGGCGGCCCCGCGCCCGCGCGCGAGTTCATGACGCTCGAATACGCCGCCGGCGACCGCCTCTTCGTGCCGATCGACCAGACCGACCGCGTCGCGCCCTACACCGGCACGGGTGACACCGAACCGGTGCTGAACCGCCTCGGCTCGCAGGAGTGGACGCGCACCAAGCACCGCGTTCAGCGCGCGGTCGCCGACATGGCCGACGAACTACTGACGCTCTACGCCGCCCGCGAGGCGACACCAGGGCATACCTTCAGTCCGGATACGCCGTGGGACCACGAGCTCGAAGAGTCGTTCCCGTATGTCGAGACGGAAGACCAGTTGCGTGCCATCCGCGAAGTCAAAGGCGACATGGAGCGCGACCGGCCAATGGACCGGCTCGTCACCGGCGATGTTGGCTTCGGCAAGACTGAGGTCGCTATCCGCGCGGCGTTCAAGGCGGTCAACGACGGCACACAGGTCGCGGTGCTGGTGCCGACGACGGTGCTGGCGCTGCAACACGCGCGGACCTTTAAGGAGCGCCTGGCGCCCTTCCCGGTGCGAATCGAGATGCTCTCGCGCCTCCGCGCGCCCGCCGAGCGGGAGAAGGTCAAGCGTGACCTGGCGGCCGGGCAGGTGGACATCGTCATTGGTACGCACGCGCTCCTCGGCGACGACGTGCGCTTCCGCAATCTCGGCCTGCTGGTCGTGGACGAGGAGCAGCGTTTCGGCGTCGCGCACAAAGAGAAGTTGAAGAAACTCCGCGCGACCGTGGACGTGCTGACGATGACCGCCACGCCGATCCCGCGCACGCTCCATTCGGCGCTCGCCGGCCTGCGCGACCTGAGCGTCATTGATACGCCGCCTGCCGAGCGCCTGCCGATCCGCACCTTCGTGACGCCCTACACCGATACACTGGCGCGCGAAGTCATCCTGCGCGAGATCGATCGCGGCGGGCAGGTCTACTTCGTTCACAACCGCGTGCAGACGCTGGCGATGATTGCCGCGCACCTGGCCGAACTGGTTCCCGAGGCGCGCATCCGCATCGGGCACGGGCAGATGGACCAGGGCCAGCTCGAAAAGGTGATGCTCGCCTTCGTGCGCGGCGAATTCGACGTACTGGTCTGCACGACCATCATCGAATCGGGAATTGATATCCCGACCGTCAACACGATCATCATTGACGACGCGCCGCTCTACGGGCTGACGCAGCTCCACCAGCTGCGCGGCCGGGTCGGACGTTCGGGCAGCCGCGCCTACGCCTACCTGCTCTATCGTGAGGGCAAGCCGATGACGCCTGACGCGCAGGAGCGCCTGGAGACGATCGGCAGCACGACTGAACTCGGCGCGGGCCTGCGGATCGCGATGAAAGACCTGGAACTGCGCGGCGCGGGCAACCTGCTCGGCGCGGAGCAATCGGGGCACATCGCGGCGGTCGGTTTCGATCTCTATGTGCAGATGCTCGCCGCCGCCGTCGAAGAGCGGCGCACCGGCGTCGCGGTGGAAGAAGAGCGCCCGGTGCTGCTCGACCTGCCGCTCACCGCGCTGCTGCCCGCCGATTACATCACCGACCCGGCGACGCGTGTGCGCGAGTACCGCCGCATCGCCGCCGTGCGCGCGCAGCCGGAACTCGACGAGCTTTTGCGCGAACTGGCCGACCGCTTCGGCCCGCTGCCGGACGAAGTGCGGGCGCTCGGGTATCTCGCCGCCATCAAGATTCAGGCGGTCGCGCTGGGTCTCGAAGCGGTCACCTACCGCGACAACTCGCTGACGCTGCGCCCGGTGCCGACCGGCCGGCTTGACCAGTTCGCGCTGCGGCGCGCCTTCAAGGACGCGCTCTTTATTGGGCCGACGAGCTTGCGCCTGAATACGAGCGACCTGACAATATCATGGGAGGAGGCGCTCGACCGGTTGTTTGCGTTCCTCCGCGAGGCGAAGACGCGCCTGGAGGCAGTAACCCGTGCGGCGCTCGCCCCAACCGGCGGTCGCGAACGCCGCCGGCACGCCGTCAACGAGTAGATCATGTCGAATACCACGGAATCA